>CAZZVZ010000066.1:0-11207 GCA_964657655.1 Gammaproteobacteria bacterium
GATCTCGGCTGAAGAACTCAAGACCGAAACCATGCTGCTGCTCGGCGCGGGACATTGCTTTCGCGACCAGGTGCTCGAAGTCTGTCCCGAACTCTCGCGCTTCTCGCCCAACCCGCAAGGCATCCAGAAGACCTTCGAAGGCAGCTCGCTCGAGACCATCCGCCACATGGTGGCAAGCGGCATCGGCATCACGGTGCTGCCTCAGACCTCGGTGCCAGCCGTGGTTCCCAAGGACAGCCTGCTGGCATACCTGCCATTTGACGAGCCAGTGCCGCATCGGCGCGTGGTGCTGGCCTGGCGCAAGACTTTTCCACGACCGGCGGCCATCGAAGCGGTGCGTCAAGGTGTGCTGAGCTGCCCGCTGCCCGGGGCGACCAAGCTCGACCTGCCGCCTGAGGGCCCTTAGTCTTCTTAGTTAATTTCAATCGAAACGTTTGTTACAATAGATTGGATTAATAAAGACCAAGCCCTTAATCTTCTCCCATCGAGTTCTAAGCCCATACTCAATTCAGGAGAAGAATATGTCCAAGAATCCCCCAGCAGGCGCTTTTCGCTCCCCCTCGATCGGCATCAGCGAGGAAGGTATTGCCACCGTCACCAGGGTGCTCAACAGCCTGCTCGCCGACGAAGTGCTGCTCTATCTGAAGACGCGCAATTTCCACTGGAACGTGGTCGGGCCGAATTTCATGGAGTTGCACGAATACTTCGAGGAGCAATACGAAGCACTCGACGAGATCCTCGATTCGGTGGCCGAGCGCCTGCGCAGCATTGGCAGCCGCGCGGCCGGCTCGATGACCGAGTTCCTGCGCGACACCAGGCTCTCGGAGACCAACGGTCACGTGGCACATGGCGCGGAAATCATCGCCGTGCTGCTGGCCGACCATGAGAGCGTGATCCGCGCGATTCGCAATGACCTCGATGCAGTTGCGGCCACAGGCGACGCCGGCAGCGAAGATTTCCTGGTCGGCCTTCTCGAACAGCACGAAAAAATGGCCTGGATGCTGCGTTCACACCTTCAGTAGCAACAGCCCCGGCTGCCCCGGCAGGCTAATGCTGGGGCAAGCGCTTGCCGCTGGCGCGGTCGAACCAGTGCAGCGGTCCGCGCACGCCGAGCATGACGGTACTGTCGGGCTCGACATGCTGGTCTGCGCTGACGCGCACCACCACTTCTGCCGTGCCGATATGGCCGTGGATCAGGAGCTCCGCGCCGAGCGACTCGACCAGGTCGACCTTGAGCGGCCAGTCACCGCCGCCCAAAACAAGATGCTCGGGTCGCACGCCAAGGGTCACAGGCAGCGCCTGATGGGCCGGTGCAACCGGCAACCTGAGGGCCGTCGCGGCATCGACCTCGAAGTGCGTGCCTGCGTCATTGATGCTGCCATCGATCAGATTCATGGGCGGGGAGCCGATGAACGAGGCAACAAACGTCGAGGCTGGAGTGTGGTAAACCTCGGCCGGTGTGCCGATCTGTTCCGCAATGCCGGCATTCATGACAATCATGCGCTGACCGAGCGTCATGGCCTCGACCTGATCGTGGGTGACGTAAAGGCTGGTCGTGCCAAGCCGCTTGTGCAGCTTCTGGATCTCAAGACGCATCTGCACGCGCAGCTTGGCGTCGAGATTGGACAGCGGCTCATCAAACAGGAACACAGCCGGCTCGCGCACGATGGCGCGGCCCATGGCGACGCGCTGGCGCTGACCGCCTGACAGCTGGCGCGGGGTGCGTTGCAGCAGCGCACCCAGTTCCAGGATGTCGGCTGCGATCTTGACGCGACGCTCGATCTCGCTTTCCGATACACGCGCGATCTTCAGGCCGTAGGCCATGTTCTTGTACACCGACATGTGCGGATAGAGCGCGTAGTTCTGGAACACCATGGCGATGTCGCGCTGTTTCGGCTCGAGGTTGTTGACCACGCGATCGCCGATCGAAATCTCGCCGGCGGTAATTTCTTCGAGTCCCGCCACCATGCGTAACAGCGTCGACTTGCCGCAACCCGAGGGTCCCACCATGACGATAAATTCACCGTCGGCCACGTCGACCGAGATGCCGTGCACCACGGCATGATCGCCGTAGCTCTTCTGGACGTTGTTCAGTTGCAGTCGTGCCATGTCATTTTTCCGAGTCGACCAGACCCTTGACGAACCAGCGTTGCATGGCGATCACCACCACCAGAGGGGGCAGCATGGCGAGCACCGCCGTTGCCATCACCAGATTCCATTCGGTGGCGGCGTCGCCGCCTGGGATCATGCGCTTGATGCCGATCACGGTGGTGTACATCGATTCACTGGTCGTGACGATGAGCGGCCAGAGATACTGGTTCCAGCCGTAGATGAACATGATGACAAACAGCGCTGCCATGTTGGTTTTCGACAGCGGCAGCACCACATCGAAGAAGAAGCGTATTGGCCCCGCGCCGTCCATGCGCGCGGCTTCGGCCAGTTCGTCAGGCAGCGTCAGGAAGAACTGGCGAAACAGGAAGGTCGCCGTGGCGCTGGCAATCAGCGGCAGTGTCAGACCGGTGTAGGTGTTGATCAGGTGCAGGTCGGCGGCCACCTGGTAGGTCGGCAGGATGCGCACTTCGACGGGCAGCATCAGTGTCACGAAGATCATCCAGAAGAACAGCTGGCGCAGCGGAAAGCGGAAGTAGACGATGGCGAACGCCGAGATGATCGAGATGGCGATCTTGCCGATCGAGATCACCAGCGCCATCACCAGGCTGTTGAGCAGCATCGGACCCACCGGCGCACCCGCACCGAGCGCCGAGCCGTGGCTCAGCACGCGTGTGTAGTTGTTGATCAGCTCGCTGCCCGGCACCAGGCTGATCGGCACCTCGAGGGTCTGCTCGAAGCTCTGGGTCGATGCCACCAGCGCGACATAGATCGGAAAGATGATGATGCAAACACCTGCGATCATGATCAGGTGGCTGATGGCATCGAGCAGTGGGCGGCGTTCGACCATTCAGTACTGCACTTTCTTTTCGACATAGCGAAACTGCACCACGGTGAGCACGATCACGATCAGCATCAGCACCACGGACTGCGCCGCCGAGCCGCCCAGGTCGCCGGCCTGGACGCCGTCGCGATAGACCTCAAACACCAGAATCGAGGTGGCTTGCGCCGGGCCGCCGTGGGTTGCGGCATCGACGATGGCAAAGGTATCGAAGAAGGCATAGACGATGTTGACCACCAGCAAGAAGAACGAGGTGGGCGACAGGAGCGGCAGCACGATATCGACGAAACGCCGTCCCGGTCCGGCACCGTCAATGGCAGCTGCTTCAATCAGCGAGCGCGGGATCGACTGCAGGCCGGCCAGAAAAAACAGGAAGTTGTAGCTGATCTGTTTCCAGACCGCTGCCAGAACGATCAGGAACAGTGCCTGGCCCGGGTGGGTCAGGTAGTCCCAGTTGTAGCCGAACAGACCGAGCAGGTGGCTCAGGATGCCAAGCGACGGGCTCAACAGGAACAGCCACAGGATGCCTGCCACGGCCGGTGCCACCGCGTAGGGCGCGATCAGGAGGGTCTTGTAGACCAGGGCACCGCGCACCACGCGGTCCGCGAACACGGCGAGGAACAGCGCCAGACCCATGCCGATCACGGCCACCAGCACCGAAAACTCCGCCGTCAGCTTGAAGGACGACAGATAGAGCGGGTCGTGCAGCAGCGCCTTGAAGTTGTCCAGCCAGACGAACTCGGTGCGTGCTGCAAACACGTCTTGCTGCAGCATCGACTGATGCACCGCCTGGATCGCGGGCAGAAAGAAGAACACCAGTGTCACCGCCATCTGCGGCGCCACCAGGGCGTAGGGCAGCCAGCGCGACCGGAACAGCGCGCGTTTCACGCGGCTGCTCCGCGCCTGCCTTGGGTGTCAGCTGGTCTTTTCAAACTTGACGAGCAGATCGTTGCCGCGCTCGACTGCCGTATCAAGCGCCTGCTTGGGTGTTTTGGCGCCACTCCACACCGACTCGAGCTCCTCATCGATGACGTTGCGGATCTGCACGAAATTGCCAAGCCTTAGACCCGCAGTATTTTCCGTGGGCGGCTTGTTGAGCAGTTCCTTGACGGCGACATCAAAGCCTGGCTTTTGCTGGTAGAAGCCTGACTTCTGTACCGCCTCGAAGGCGGCCGTGGTGATGGGCACATAGCCGGTGCCCTCATGCCATTCGATCTGGTTGTCGGTGGTCGACAGGAACGAAAGGAACTGCGCAGTGCCGCGGTATTCCTCGGCACTCTTGCCGCTCATCACCCACAGGCTGGCGCCGCCGATGATGGCATTTTGAGGTGCGCCCTTGACGTCGGCGTAATAGGGCATTGGCGCGACGCCGAAGTCGAACTTGGCGTTGGCCTTGATCGAGGCATACGAACCCGATGAGGTGGTGATCATGGCGCACTGGCCGCTGGTGAAGTTGCCAAGCGGCTCGTCCTTGCGTCCGGCGTAAGTAAAGGTGCCCTCCTTGGCCATGCGTGCCAGATCTTCGATATGGCGTACCTGCAGCGGACCGTTGAACTCCAGTCGCGCCTGGGGACCACCCAGGCCGTTATGCAGACTGGCGAACGGCAGGTTGTGCCAGGCGCTGAAGTTCTCAAGCTGCGCCCATGACTGCCAGCCGGTGGTGAAACCACAGGCACCGCCTGACGCCTTGATCTTCTTGGCATCGGCTTCGACTTCTGGCCAGGTCTGTGGCGCCTTGTCGGGCAGCCCGGCCTTCTTGAAGGCATCCTTGTTGTAGTACAGCGTCACAGTCGAGCTGTTGAACGGCATCGACAGCATGCGACCGCTGGTGTCGGAGTAGTAGCCGGCAACCGGTGCAATGTAAGCCTTGGCATCGAACGGCTGGTGGGCATCGTCCATCAGCTTGTAGATCGGCACCACCGCGCCCTTGGCGGACATCATGGTGGCAGTACCGACTTCAAACACCTGCAGGATGTTGGGTGCATTGCCGGCGCGGTAGGCGGCAATCGCGGCCGTCATCGACTCGTCGTACTGGCCCTTGTAAACCGGCACTACGGTAAAATCCTTCTGGCTGGCGTTGAATTTGGCGGCGATGGCGTTGACGCGATCGCCAAGCGGGCCGGCCATCGAGTGCCACCAGGTCAGTTCGGTCGCGGCTTGCGCGGCGCTGCTGGCAAGTGCCAGGCTAACGGCCAGCGCGCCAGCGCGCAGGGTTCGGCTCATGTTCAATTTTGGTCTCCAGGCAAACGTTCTAGTATGCGTCGCTTATATGTCCCGATTGCGACATCGGCGCTACGATAGCCGATGCCCGATGCACTCGCAACGCGGTAATTCCCGATGCAAAAGCTGATTCTCTACGTGCGCCTGACAAGGCTCGATCGCCCGATCGGCATTTTGCTGCTGCTGTGGCCGACGCTTTGGGCACTCTGGATCGCGAGTGCCGGCCGTGTCAGCATGCTGCTGCTCGCCATTTTCGTGGCCGGTACGGTGCTGATGCGTTCGGCCGGCTGCGCCGTCAACGACTACGCCGATCGTGACTTCGACCGCCATGTTCAGCGCACCCGGGAACGCCCGGTCACGAGCGGCGCGCTTGCTCCGCGCGAAGCGCTGCTGGTGGCAGGCGTGCTGGCGATGCTGGCTGCGCTGCTGATCGCGCCGCTCAACCGCCTGACCTGGCTGCTCGCGCCGGCCGCGCTTGCAATTGCAGCCACCTACCCCTACACCAAGCGCTTTCTGGCACTGCCGCAGGCCTATCTCGGCATTGCCTTCGGGTTCGGCATTCCGATGGCGTTTGCGGCCGTCACCAACAGCATTCCGCTGGTCGCATGGGTCATGCTGCTGGCCAATATCTTCTGGGCGCTCGCCTATGACACCGAGTACGCCATGGTCGATCGCGATGACGATGTGCGCATCGGCATGCGTACCGCTGCGCTCACCTTCGGCTCGGCTGACGTGCTGGCCGTGATGGTGTGCTACGGACTGACGCTGGTGCTGCTGTTCGTGGCCGGCCAGATGGCAGGCCGTGGCGTGATGTTTGATCTGGGACTGGCAGCAGCGGCGCTGCTGGCGCTCTATCACTACACGCTGATCAGAAGGCGCTCGCGCGAAGGATGCTTCAAGGCCTTCTTGCACAACAACTGGTTCGGTGCCGTGGTGTTCGCAGGTGTTGCGCTCGATTATCTGGTCTAGCGCTGCAACAGGGGCTAGGACGCGCCGTACTCCTCGCCCATGGCCCGTGCGCGCAGGCGCGCACTGTGCACCGCGCGCTGCACCATCTCGAGGAATCCATCGTCCTTCAGGCTGGCGAGCGCTGCGGCCGTGGTGCCGCCCTTGCTTGTAACCTGCTCGCGCAGCCGCGCCGGCGGCTCGCTCGACTGGATCGCCAGTCGCGAGGCACCCGCGCAGGTGGCAAGTGCCAGGCGGCGTGCCTCGCCTGGCAACAGCCCTTCGGCCATGGCAGCTTCTTCGAGCGCTTCGATCAGATAGAAGACATAGGCCGGACCGCTGCCTGACACGGCGGTCACCGCATCGAGCGAATCTTCCTGGTCGACCCACACCAGTTCACCCGCGGCGAGCAGGATGTGTGCGGCCACTTCGCGCTGGGTCGGGCTGGTGTTGGCAGTGGCGAACGCACCGCTGATGCCGGCACCAATCAGTGCCGGTGTGTTGGGCATGGCGCGCACCACGGCGGTCCCGGCCGGCAGCCAGCGCTCGAGCACCCGGATCGGGATGCCCGCTGCAATCGACAGCACCAGGGTATCGGCGCCGATGAATGCGCGCGCATCGGCGAGTGCCTGTTCCACATCGACCGGTTTTACCGCGACGATCAGGGCATCGACCGGGTCTGCGCCCGCGCGCAGTGGCTGGACGCCAAATGCGGCATCCAGCGCCTCCAGCATTTCCGGCTTGGCGTCCATCGCCAACAGATTCTCGCGCGCAGTGCCTGCGGCGAGAAGCCCGCCAATCAGGGCGCGCGCCATGTTGCCGGCGCCAACAAAGGCGATTGTGACGTTTCGATGCATCGGTCGCGAGGCTTTCTAGAGGTGAGTAGTCGATAGCCCAGCGGCCTCGGCTGCGGGTGCGGCCGGACGCTGGCCGAAGATCGCAGTGCCGATGCGCACCATGGTGGCACCTGCTGCGATGGCCTGTTCCAGGTCGTCGGACATGCCCATCGACAGCTCTGAGAGGGCGAGGCCGCCGGCCTTGAGGGTTCCAAGCAGCGCGGCCAGACGCTCGAAGGCGTGGTGATCGTCGGGTGCCGGAATCGCCATCAGGCCGCAAAGTTCAAGGCGCGGCAGCAAGGCGATGGTCCGGGCCAGTTCCAGGGCCTGTTCCGGGACAACCCCGCTCTTGGAGGCTTCCAGACTGATGTTGACCTGCAGGCAGACTTTCAAAGGGGCAAGTTCGGAGGGGCGCTGGGCCGACAGCCGCTCGGCGATCTTGACCCGCTCGAGGCTGTGCACCCAGGAGAAGTGTTCTGCCACCGCGCGTGTTTTGTTGCTCTGCAGCGGGCCGGTCATGTGCCACGTGACAGCCGGCGCCCCCTGTCTGGCCACCGCCTGGTTGACCAGCAGCATCTTGGGCACAGCTTCCTGCAGGTAATTTTCCCCAAAATCGCGCTGACCGCAGTCAAACGCTTCCAGAACGGCAGCCGCGTCGAAGGTTTTCGAGATGGCCACCAAACGCGTCGCATCGGCCGGGCGATGAGCGTTTTGCAACGCCTTTGCGATGCGCGAGCGCACTGCTTGCAAGTTCTTTGGGATTACGGACATAATCAGTCGCGCGCTCTGGCGCCTGCGAAAACCGCCACATCTGCGGAAGACGTGGCGCGGCGCAGCGGTGATGTTTCCAGATGCGCCGATCCCGGGTCATTCGAGTCGGATCGTCCCGCTGGGACCGCATCGCAGCGACCCTTAAGGATTCTACATGGATATTTCCGAACTGCTCGCCTTCGTCGTCAAGAACAAGGCGTCGGACCTGCATCTTTCAGCTGGCCTGCCCCCGATGATCCGGGTGCATGGCGACGTACGCCGGATCAACCTGCCGCCCATGGAACACAAGGACGTGCACGGCATGATCTACGACATCATGAACGATGGACAGCGCAAGTTCTACGAGGAAAACCTCGAATGCGATTTCTCGTTCGCGATTCCAGGCCTGGCGCGGTTTCGCGTCAATGCATTTGTCCAGAACCGCGGCGCGGGCGCCGTGATGCGGACCATTCCTTCCAAGGTGCTGTCGCTCGAAGAGCTGTCGGCGCCCAAGATTTTCGTCGAGATCGCCGATCAGCCGCGCGGCATCGTGCTGGTGACCGGACCGACCGGCTCGGGCAAGTCGACCACGCTGGCTGCCATGGTCAACCATGTCAACGACAACGAATACGGCCACATCCTCACCGTCGAGGATCCGATCGAGTTCGTGCATGAATCGAAGAAGTGCCTGATCAACCAGCGCGAAGTCGGCCCGCATACCCTGTCCTTCAACAACGCGCTGCGCTCGGCGCTGCGCGAAGATCCGGACGTGATTCTGGTGGGCGAGCTGCGCGATCTGGAAACCATCCGCCTGGCACTGACCGCAGCTGAAACCGGTCACCTGGTGTTCGGCACGCTGCACACCTCGTCGGCCGCCAAAACCATCGACCGGGTGGTCGACGTGTTTCCGGCTGCCGAGAAGGAAATGGTGCGTGCCATGCTGTCTGAGTCGCTGCGTGCCGTGATCTCGCAGACACTGCTCAAGACCAAGGATGGCAATGGCCGTGTCGCAGCGCACGAGATCATGATGGGCACGCCCGCCATTCGTAACCTGATTCGTGAAGGCAAGATCGCCCAGATGTACTCGGCGATCCAGACCGGCCAGAACTTCGGCATGCAGACGCTCGATCAGAATCTGATCGAACTGGTGCGCCGCAACGTGGTGTCCAGCGCGGAAGCACGAAACAAGGCCGCGAACAAGGACAATTTCCCTGGCTAGTTCTGGCAGAGCCACGCAACATCCCTGATCTGCGCAACAGCGCGGGCGTAACGCCGTGCACTAAGGACCGATAATGGAACGCGAACAGGCGACCAAGTTCATGTATGACTTGCTCAAGCTGATGGTGAGCAAGAAGGGTTCGGACCTTTTCATCACGTCTGAATTTCCGCCCGCCTTCAAGATCGACGGCAAGGTCACACCAGTCTCCAACCAGGCGCTCACGCCGCAGCACACCTCGGAGCTGGCGCGTGCCATCATGAACGACAAGCAGGCGGCCGAGTTCGAAGCCAAGAAAGAGTGCAACTTCGCCATCAGCCCGGCCGGCATCGGGCGTTTTCGGGTCAATGCCTTCGTGCAGCAGGGCCGCATCGGCCTCGTGCTTCGGACCATCACCACCACCATTCCCAAGATCGAGGAACTCGGCATTCCAGTGGTGCTGAAAGATGTGGTGATGACCAAGCGTGGCCTGGCCATCATGGTGGGCGCCACCGGCTCGGGCAAGTCGACCACCCTGGCCGCCCTGATCGGCTATCGCAACGCCAACAGTTACGGGCACATCATCACCATCGAGGATCCGGTCGAGTACGTCCATCCCCACAACAACTGCATCATCACCCAGCGTGAAGTGGGCGTCGATACCGACGACTGGCAGGCGGCGCTGAAGAACACGCTGCGTCAGGCACCCGATGTGATTCTGATCGGCGAAATCCGCGATCGCGAAACCATGGAACACGCCATCGCGTTTGCGGAAACCGGTCACCTGTGTCTGGCCACCATGCATGCCAACAGCTCCAATCAGGCGCTTGACCGGATCATCAACTTTTTCCCGGAAGAACGCCGTGCCCAGCTGCTGATGGATCTGTCGCTCAATCTGAAGGCCATGATCTCGCAGCGCCTGGTGCCGCTCAAGGACACCAAGGGTCGCGTGCCGGCAGTCGAGATCATGCTCAATTCACCGCTCATTTCGGATCTGATCTTCAAGGGCGATGTGCACGAGATCAAGGAGATCATGAAGCGCTCGCGTGAACTCGGCATGCAGACTTTCGACCAGGCGCTGTTCGATCTGTTCGAGGCCGACAAGATCGGCTACGAGGATGCCCTGCGCAATGCCGATTCGGTCAATGACCTGCGCCTGGCCATCAAGCTGCATTCCAAGAATGCCAAGGCCGGTGACCTGACCAAGGGCATCGAACATCTCGATATTGTCTAACCACAAGAAGAAAACCGATGACGACTGTCTATGATTTCAAAGCCAAGACTCTCGCCGGAGAGCCGGTTTCGCTGGACCAGTTCAAGGGTCAGGTGCTGTTGATCGTCAATACCGCGAGCAAGTGCGGCATGACCCCTCATTACGCAGGGCTCGAACTGCTCTACGAGAAATACAAGGACAAGGGTTTCGCCGTGCTCGGCTTTCCGTGTAACCAGTTCGGTCACCAAGAGCCTGGTACGGCTGAGGAAATCAGGAGCTTTTGCGATACCAGCTACAAGATCACCTTTCCGCTGTTCGAGAAGATTGCGGTCAACGGCGATGAAACGCATCCGCTCTACGCCTATCTGAAAGAGGCGGCGCCTGGTGTGCTCGGCACCAAGGACATCAAGTGGAATTTCACCAAGTTCATGGTCGGCCGTGATGGCCGTGCCATGCATCGCTATGCGCCCACCACCACGCCTGCCTCCATCGAGGGTGATCTGGTCAAGATCCTGGCCTGAGTCTGGCCTTTGGCGGTATCAGGAAGCATCGGGCGCAGCGTCGCCTGCGCGCTCGCGGCGCGCTGATCCGCGCACCATCTCAAAGACATAGAGGCGGCATTCGATCTTGCCGTTGAAAAGCGGCGTGCGCCGCTTGGGCGCGAGATGGATCTTCTTTTGCAGTGCCATGTCGCTGGTCAGGACGGCGCAGCGCCAGTTGGAAAAGCGCGCCTTGAGATTGTCGCCGAAAGCGGCAAAGAACTCGCTGTCGTCAGCCGCGCCGCGTACGGCAATGCGCTCGCCGTACGGCGGGTTGGCAATCAGGATGCCGGCCTCGCCGAGCGGCTTGATGTGGCGCGCATCGATCTGTTTTTCTGCGATCAGGGCGGCCTGTTCGCTGCTGATGCCGGCGCGGATCAGGTTGTGGCGCGTAATTTCCACGGCATCGCCCGAGATGTCGCTGGCGCGCAGCAGTTCGATGCCGCGCGGCTCGGGCCGCGCTGCATCGACGAGCATTTTCCAGGCGCGGGCGTCGAAGTTGCGAAGCGTCATGAAGGCGAACTTGCGGCTGCCCCCTGGCGCCATGCCGAGCGCCATC
>CAZZVZ010000067.1:0-3098 GCA_964657655.1 Gammaproteobacteria bacterium
CGCCGGCACCACGGCAGTGACGGCGACCACGCTCAGCAGCGGCATCGTCACGGCGGTGGTGCCTGGCAGCAACGGCGCGTCGCCCAGCTTTACGGTCGGCAGTCTTGGCACTTTCACGCAATCGCAAATCACCCAGATCCAGTAACTCTTACCGCATAAGGAATGTCATGAGCTTTCAGCAAGGATTGAGCGGACTTTCAGCCGCTTCGCAAAACCTCGATGTGATCGGCAACAACGTTGCCAACTCCGAGACGGTGGGCTTCAAGGAGTCGACCGCACAGTTCGCTGATCTGTATTCGGGCGCGCAGGCAAGCTCGGTGCAGTCGCAAGTCGGTCTTGGGACCGAGGTCGCCTCGGTCACGCGCGATATGACCCAAGGTGCCATCACCACCACCGGCAATCCGCTCGACATGGCGATCAACGGCAACGGCTTTTTCCAGCTGTCCCAGGCAGGCAGCACCGTCTACAGCCGCAACGGCCAGTTCACACTCAACGACAACGGTGACATTGTCAACGCCTCGGGTGCTCAACTGACCGGCTATCCGGCCGTCGACGGTGTCGTGACGGCCACCGCATCACCACAGCCGCTCACCATCCCGACTGCCGATCTGCCGGCCAAGACCACGACTACGGTCGATGCCGAGCTCAATCTCGACGCAAATGCCACGGCATTGCCGACAGCCTCGTTTGATCCCAGCAACTCCTCGACCTACAACTTCTCGTCGACTGTAAATGTCTACGATTCGCTGGGCGACTCGCACGCACTGTCGACCTATTACGTTCCGAACGGAACCAATGCATCGGGTGAAAATACCTGGTCGTTATTCGCATCAAGCGATGGCACCCTGATCGGTGGCACACCTGCGACGCCGGTCGGCACGCTGGCGTTTACCACCAGCGGCGCGATCGATACCGCCAACAGCACATTCCCCGCAACCGTCAGCGTTCCGACCGGCGACGGCTCGACCAACCCGATCGCGGTCAAGGTCGACTTCACCGGCACCACCCAGTTCGGCGCCTCTTCGAGCGTCAACGCCATGACCCAGGATGGTTACACCTCGGGCACCCTGTCGAGCTACGCCCTGTCGGCCAACGGCACGCTGACGGGTACCTACAGCAACGGCCAGACGCAGGACCTCGGTCAGGTGGCGCTGGTCAACTTTGCAGCACCCACGCAACTGCAGTCGCTTGGCAAAAACGAATACGCCGCAACTGCGTCGGCAGGCACCCCGCTGGTCGGCGCCCCCGACACCGGCTCGCTCGGCGCGCTGCAGTCCGGTGCTGTGGAAGCCTCCAACGTCGATCTGACCACGCAGCTGGTCGACATGATTACGGCGCAGCGCGACTACCAGGCCAATGCGCAAACCATCAAGACAGAAGATGCCTTGATGCAGACCCTGGTCAGCCTCGCCTAGTTGATGCCCAACCCGACCCTTTGAGCCGAGCGCCATGGACCACCTGATCTATACCGCAATGAGTGCCGCCACCACGCTGCTCGACCGCCAGGCCGTGGTGTCGAACAACCTGGCGAATGCGGACACCAGCGGCTTTCGCGCCGACATCAGCGTGTTCCAGCAGGCGCCGATCACGGGCAAGGGCATGCAGACCAGAACCCAGGTGGCAAGCGGCTCGTCGGGCGTCGATTTCACGCCGGGTGCCGTGCAGGCCACCGGTCGCCCGCTGGATGTGGCGCTGCCGGGCAAAGGGTTCCTGGCGGTGCAGGCGGCTGACGGCAATGAGGCCTATACGCGCTCGGGCAGCCTGCAGATCGCAGCCGACGGCACGCTGGTGACATCGACCGGTCTTGCGGTATTGGGTGACGGTGGCCCGATCTCGGTGCCACCCGACACCACCGTGAGCATCGCAGCCGATGGCACGGTGTCGGGGATTTCGACAGCACCACCATTTACCGCGCCCACACCGCTTGGCCAGATCAAGCTGGTCAACCCTGCCACCAATAATCTTGCCAAGGGTGCAGACGGACTGTTTCGCACCAAGGACGGCTCGGATGCAGCCGTCGACCCGACCGTCTCGCTCACGTCGGGGGCACTTGAGAGCAGCAACGTCAACACTGCAGAAGTGATGGTCAGCATGATCGACCTGGCACGTTCCTTCGAACAGCAAATGAAGATGTTGCAGGCGGTACAGGACAACTCCCAGCACGCTGACCAGCTGCTTTCTACCTCTTAACCACGTCGAGGACTCTTCATGCTCCCGTCACTATCGATTTCGAAAACCGGCCTTGATGCGCAACAAACGCAGCTCAATGTCATTTCCAACAACCTGGCCAACGTCAGCACCACGGGTTTCAAGCAGTCGCGCGCCGTGTTCCAGGACATGCTCTATCAAACGCTGAAAGAGCCGGGTGCGCAGAGCTCGCAGCAAACCGAAGCCCCCTCGGGTCTGCAGATCGGCACCGGCGTCAAGCCGGTTGCCACCGAACGCATTCATACCCAGGGCAACCTGCAGCAGACCGGCAACTCGCTTGACCTGGCGATCCAGGGTCAGGGCTTCTTCCAGGTGCAGATGCCCGATGGCACTACCGCCTATACGCGTGATGGTTCCTTCCAGACCAATGCCCAGGGCCAGGTCGTGACCGCCGCAGGGTTTCCAGTGATCCCTGCCATCACCATTCCGGCCAACGCCACGGCCATCACCGTGAGCCAGGATGGTGCTGTATCTGTCACGACCGCGGCCTCGACCAACGCGGCCACGGTCGGCACCATCCAGCTTGCCAACTTCATCAACCCGGTCGGCTTGTCTGCCGCCGGGCAGAACCTGTACCAGGAAACCTCGGCCTCGGGCACCGCCACCACCAGCACGCCCGGCGTGAACGGCATCGGGACCTTGAACCAGGGTTACGTCGAGACCTCCAACGTCGACGTGGCCGAGCAGCTGGTCGACATGATCCAGACGCAACGCGCCTACGAACTCAATTCCAAGGCAATCACCACATCCGATCAGATGCTGCAGGCGCTGACGCAACTCTAAGAAGCAAAGCCATGTCGATCAACCTCTCTATCGTGAAGCAAAGCCTGGCCGGCATGCTGGTGGCCGTGCTGCTGGACCGCCCCGCCCTGTCGATGCGCAATCTGGCG
>CAZZVZ010000067.1:3108-11176 GCA_964657655.1 Gammaproteobacteria bacterium
TGGTGGCCGTGCTGCTGGCTGGCTGTGCCAACGACCGGCCGCTGCGCAACGTCGAATTCCAGGGACCGCTGACCGCAAGGCCCGCGACCCAGCCGGTGGCAGCGCCCGTCGCCTCAAGCGGCGCGATCTTCAAGCAAACCACCTACCAGCCGCTGTTCGAAGATCCACGTGCGCGTCATGTGGGGGACACCATCACCATCGTGCTGAATGAACAGCTCAACGCCAGCAAGCAATCCGCCAGCGATGCGTCCAAGTCAGCCAGCGATGTGGCGTCGGTCCCGACCATCAAGGGCCTGCCGTTCAAGACGCTGCAGGGCATGAGCGTGTCGGGCACCTCGGCCAGTACTTTTGGCGGCAAGGGCGACAGCTCGAGCAGCAACCTGTTTACCGGCACCATCACCGTGACCGTGGTCGAGGTGCTGCCCAACGGCAACATGGTGGTGGCAGGCGAGCGTCAGATCGGCATCAACCAGGGCTCCGAATTCATCCGCTTCATGGGTGTCGTCAACCCGACCATGATCATCAACGGCGACACCGTGTCGTCAACCCAGGTGGCAGATGCGCGCATCGAATATCGCGGCACCGGCTACATCGACGAAGCGCAGACCATGGGTTGGCTGCAACGCTTCTTCCTGTCCGTCCTGCCATTCTAGATCCGGAGAAAACCAATGAAACAGTCGCTCATCCGAGCGTTCGCCAGCGCCAGCCTTGTGGCCGCGGCGGCACTTGGCGTCATTCCTGCACATGCCGAGCGCATCAAGGATCTGACGCAGGTGCAGGGCATTCGCGAGAACCAGTTGATCGGCTACGGTCTGGTGGTCGGCCTCGACGGCACCGGCGACCAGACCACGCAGACGCCATTTACCGTGCAGAGTCTGCAATCGATGCTGACGCAAATGGGGCTGAACCTGCCGCCTGGCACCAATCTGCAGTTGAAGAACGTGGCTGCAGTGATGGTCACCACCATGCTGCCCGCCTTTGCGCAGCCCGGCCAGCAGATCGATGTCACGGTGTCTTCGCTTGGCAATTCGAAAAGTCTGAAGGGCGGTACCTTGCTGCTGACACCCTTAAAAGGTGCCGATGGCCAGATCTACGCCATGTCGCAGGGCAATGTCGTGATCGCAGGCGCTGGCGCATCGGCTGCCGGCAGCAAGGTACAGATCAATGCGCTCAACGCCGGACGGGTCCCTGCTGGCGCCACGGTCGAGCGAACGGTCGAAAGCACCATCGGTCAGGGTGAGTTCGTCAATCTCGAAGTCAACGACAGTGACATGTCCGATGTCCAGGCGATTGCCAATGCCATCAACCAGGCAGCGCCTGGCACGGCCAACGCGATGGACAGCCGCGTCATCCAGGTGCGTGCACCAATCGGTGCCACGGCCCGCATCGCATTCTTGTCCAGCATCCAGGCGATCGACGTGACGCTGCCCAAGCCTGCCGCCAAGGTCATCATCAACGCGCGCACCGGCTCTGTGGTCATGAACCAGGCTGTGACGCTCGAGCCGAGCGCGGTCGCGCATGGCAACCTGTCGGTCACCATCACCAACCAGGCCTCGGTCAGCCAGCCAGGACCGCTGTCCTCGGGCACCACCAAGGTTGTCAATAACGCCCAGATCGACATCCGTGCCGAAAAGGGTCAGATCATGAACCTGCCGGCCAGCGCCAAGCTGACCGATGTGGTGCGTGCACTCAATACCATCGGCGCGACGCCGCAGGATCTGCTGTCCATCCTGCAGGCACTCAAGGCCGCCGGCGCATTGCGCGCCGATCTCGAAGTCATCTGAGGAACACATCGTGGGCATCCCGAGCTCGACCATCAGCAACGCAGACAACGTACTCGACGCCAACGGCTTGAGCTCGCTCAAGCGTTCTGTAACGAGCCATGATGCGTCCGCCAACCAGAAGGTGGCCAAGCAGTTCGAGGGCATGTTCTTGTCGATGATGCTCAAGGGCATGCGCGACACACTGCCCCAGGATGGCCCGATGTCGAGTGATGCCACGCGCATGGCGACCAGCATGTCAGACGATCAGCTGGCGCAGAACCTTTCCAAGGGCAAGGGCATCGGCCTGGCCGACGCCCTGGTCAAGCAGTTGTCGCGCGTCAACAGTCCGGTCACGGCCGGCACCGGCACGACACCGATCGCGCTCAAGGCAGAGAATCAGGCTTCCATGCCGCTGCGCGCCATCGAAGCTGCCGGTCTTGCCTACCACCGCGCTTCGGCGCACGGGGCCTACGGCTATAGCGCTGGCAGTTACGGCTCGAGCAGCGGTCACGGCTTTGCTGCGCCAGCCGCCAGCAGCGCCGCCACAGGCGCGGCACCGGCTGCGAGCGAAGTGACACAAACGCACGTCGATTTCGTCAGCAAATGCAGCGACGCTGCCAAGGCGGCTTCGGATGCAACCGGCATCTCTGCCAAGGCGATTCTCGGACAGGCGGCGCTCGAAAGCGGCTGGGGCAAGCACGAGATCAAGGACGCCCATGGGCAGAGTTCCTTCAATCTTTTTGGCATCAAGGCAGATCCCAGCTGGACCGGCAAGACGGTCACGGCCATGACAACTGAATATGTCGGCGGTGTCGCCCAGCGCGTGGCGCAGAAGTTCCGTGCCTACGCCTCCTACGCCGACTCCTTCACCGATTACGCCAAAACCATCCAGAACAACCCGCGCTACCAGGCGGTGATGCAGGTCGGTCACGACGCTCTGGCATTCGCCAAGGCGATGGGACATTCGGGTTACGCCACCGATCCCAACTACGGGCAAAAGCTGGCGCAGCTGATCAACGGACCGATCAGCAAGCTCACCAGCCAGATGACCGACCAGATCACATGATGCAGCGCTCAAGTTTTCCGACACGCTGCCGTAACGTGCAGCACCAGGAGTAAAGAACATGTCAAGCGGCCTACTGTCCATTGGCTTGAGCGGCCTTAATGCTGCGCAGGCGGGCATGACGACGACGAGCGAGAACATCGCCAACGTCAATACCACTGGCTACAGCGAAGAATCGGTCGTCCAGTCGGAAGCCTCGCCCGTCTTTTCTGGCGGCGGCTACCTTGGAACAGGTGTCGACGTCGATACCGTGACGCGTGCCTACAGCGCCTATCAGCAGCAGCAGGTGGTGCAGGCGACCGCCTCGAGCGGCGAGCTGTCGACCCAGTACAGCCAGATGAGCCAGATCGACAATCTGCTGGGCGACCCGACCACTGGCATCAGCGCTGCAGTCGACAGTTTCTTCACCAGCGCGCAGACGCTGGCTGATTCGCCATCGGACAGTTCCGCGCGCACTGCATTTCTGAGTCAGGCGCAAACCATGTCCGACACATTCAACAGTGTGGCCGGGCAGCTCAGCGCGCTGTCGCAGTCGACCAACCAGAGCATCAGCGAGAACGTGGCCAGCGTAAATACCGAGGCCAGCGAGATCGCCACGCTCAATCAGCAGATCATTTCCGCCAAGGGCACGTCGCAAAGCCCCAACACCCTGCTCGATCAGCGCGACGCGCTGGTCACGCAAGTCAATCAGCAGATCGGCGCGACCTCGATTACCCAGTCTGATGGCTCGGTCGATCTGTACGTGGGCAACGGCCAGCCGCTCGTGACGGGCATTACCGCCAACAAATTGTCCGCGGTGCAAAGCAGCAGCGATCCAGGGCAGCTGCAACTGGCCGTCACGATCGGCAAGAGTTCGGTCACGCTTGGTTCGGCGCAGCTGTCGGGCGGAAGTCTCACGGGACTTCTGAGCTTCAACAACGGAGCCTTGCAAGATGCCATCAATACCGTCGGCCAAATCGCCGACGGGGTGGCCGCTGCGGTCAACTCGCAAAACCAGCTCGGGCAAGACGCCAACGGCAATCTCGGCAAGGCCATCTTCGCAATTCCGTCTCCAGTTGTGACGGCGGCCGCGACCAATAGCGCAACCGGTGCCATTAGCACCAGTATCAGTAACGCTGCAGCGCTCACCGGCAGCAACTATCAGCTGAAGTTCGACGGCACCAACTACACCCTGACGCGCCTGTCGGACGGCACCACCACGAGCTATTCGTCGATGCCGCAGACCGTCGACGGCATGACCATCGCGCTTGGCAGTGCGTTAAGCGCCGGGGACAGCTTTACCATTGCGCCCACTGCTGCAGGTGCCAGCCAGATGGCAGCGATCGTGAGTGATCCCAATCTGGTTGCCGCCGCCAGTCCGGTGCGCGCCTCGCTTGCCGATTCCAACAGCGGCGATCTGACCACGTCCAACCTCGCGGTCAGTGCCAGCCCGCCGCTCAGCAGTGCCATCCAGGACAACGTCAAGCTGACGTTTACGGTATCGGGCAGCACCTCGACCTATAGCGCAGTCGATACCACGACTGGCACCACACTGGCCAGCAATGCCGCCTACACGGCAGGATCTGCCATCAGTCTGAATGGCTGGAGCCTGACCCTCAATGGCACGCCGGGCAATGGCGACACGGTCCTGGTGGGCGCCAACAGCGGAGGCACTTCCGACAACAGCAATGCATTGCTGCTGGCGGGGCTCGCCACCAAGAATGTGACAAGCCTCGGTTCGGCCTCGAGTGCCTACCAGGACATGGTGGCCAACATCGGCACCCAGACCGCGTCGCTCAAGTCGACCAGTACCGCCCAGGCCAACATCCTGACCGATGCGAGCGCGACCCAGGCAGCGACCTCGGGCGTCAATCTCGACGATGAAGCGGCCAATCTGCTCAAGTATCAGCAGGCCTACCAGGCCTCGAGCCAGGCGATCGCCACGGCAAACAACATGTTTACCGCCGTCTTGCAGCTGTTTGCATAACAGCCAAGGGCGAACAGGAGTTACATCATGCGTGTCAGCACCCTCGAGCAGTACACCTCAGGTTCCACCGCGATCGACAACGCCCAGTCGCTCCTGGCACAAACGCAAGAGCAGCTCGCGACCGGCAAGTCGATCAACGTGCCATCCGACAATCCGGTGGGTGCAGCCGAGATCGTCCAGCTCGCCAGCGCCTCGACCGAAAACAGCCAGTACGCCACCAACCTCGGCTCAGCCAAGTCGCTGCTGGCACAAACCGACAGCACCTTGAGTTCCGTCAATACCCTGCTGACGAGCGTCAGCACCACCCTGATCTCGGCCAACAACGGTTCGCTTTCCGCCTCGGACAAGAGTTCGCTTGCGACTCAACTGCAGAGCCAGCTGGCGCAACTAGTGAGTCTTTCCAACACACAGGCACCCGACGGCAGCTACCTGTTCGCAGGTTACTCGGCAGGTACACCTCCTTTTACCCAGACGTCGAGCGGCGTGAGCTATGCGGGCGATCAGGGCGTGCGTTCCCTTCAGGTCAGCGCCAATCGCGAGCTGCCGGTGACCGTGTCAGGGGATTCCGTCTTCAATCGTGTGCGCACCGGCAACGGCGTCTTTACCACCGGCAGCTCGGCCAGCAACACCGGCTCTGGCAGCATTGATACAGGCTCGGTTACCAATCCGACACAATTGACGGGGGACAGCTACAGCATTGGCTTTAGTGTCTCGGGTGGCCAGACCACCTATTCGGTCAAGGACACCACCACAGGCACCACGCTATCGACGGGCAATGCCTATACCGGAGGATCCGCGATCGACGTCGCGGGTATGGCAGTGACCGTGACAGGCACGCCTGCTGACGGCGACAGTTTCTCGATTGCGCCAAGCACCAACCAGAGCGTCTTCACCACCATCCAGAACGCGATTACCCAGTTGCAAGGTGGCTCGTCGGGAACTTCCGGCAGTCTTGAGACATCGATCCAGAATATCGCGCAGGCGATCAGCAACACCTCCGATGTTCAGACCACGGTCGGCTCGACCGAAGACGAGCTGACGGCCCTGACCACCTCGAATACTTCGGCCACCACCGCGCTGACCGCGCAGATCTCGACGCTGCAAAGTACCGACATGGCATCGGCCGCCAGCAGTCTGTCAGAAGAGCAACTGGTATTGACCGCCGCTGAGCAGTCCTTCGCGAAAATCGCTGGCGACTCGCTGTTCGACTACATCGCGCACTAGCAGTAGAAGATATTTTGGCCAGAATTGCGCCTTAGCCGGCCATAGCCAGACCGGTCGCAGACGCTCAACAGGAGCGGCTGAACTTTTCTGTGTGAAGATGCTATAAATAGTCACCTGCTCGCAGAAAGGGTGATGGCGTGTTCCAGTTCGCTTTGCCAAGAGTTTGTTGCGCGCACCGTGCGAAAGCCTTACCTGCTGGCCGGCAAGGAGACCAGCCATGAGACCAACCGATGCGCGCCCGGTGCTGATCGTCGGCGCCGGGCCCACCGGCCTTGCTGCTGCGCTTTTTCTGAGGCAGCTTGGTGTTGCCGTGCGCATCGTCGATCAGGCGCTCGAGCCTGATCTCAATTCGCGTGCCTTGGTCGTCAACCCGCGTTCGCTCGAATTGCTGAAGCGCTCGGGCATCGCCGATCAATTGCTCGCACAGGGACGGCCTCTGCTGGGCGCGCAGTTTCACGATCAATGGAAGCTGCTGGCGCACGTCGATTTCAAAGATATCGACATGCCATATCCGATGCTGGCCCTGACCCAGGCCAAAACCGAGGCGGCGCTGACCCGACACGTCGAGGCGCTCGGCGTGCGCATCGAGCGCGGTGTCAGCCTCGTCAATTTCGAGAACTCCAAGCAGGGCGTCAACGCCCATCTGCGTCACGGCGCCTCCATCGAGGAATTTCGCACGCCCCTGATGCTTGCGGCCGATGGTGCCAAGAGCCTGGTGCGCCATCACCTTGGTATCGAGTTCGAGGGGTCGACCTTCCCAGAGGACTGGCCGCTCTACGATCTGCATCTGCAAACGCAGCTCGATCGTGACCACGTCCAGCTCTCATTCATTCCCAACGGGCTGGTGTTCATGCTGTGCATCGAGGGCGACCTGTGGCGCGTGTTCGGCAACGCACCGAATCTGCTGGACTATCTGCCAGAGGGTTCAAGGCCCGGTGAAGTGACCTGGAAGTCGTCGTTTCACATCAGCCACCGGCTTGCCGCATACGAGGCCCAGGAGAGCGTGGTCCTGATCGGGGACGCCGCCCACATTCATTCGCCGCTCGGCGCGCGCGGCATGAATCTGGGGATTGAAGACGGCTACGAGGTGGCTTATGCGGCCAAGGATTTCCTCGATGGCGACCAGGAGGCGATCGAGCGTTACGCGACCCATCGCCACAATATCCACCATAACGTGGTCGAGCGCATCAAGGTCATGACCACCATGGCGCGTGGTCAACCCAGCCCGGTTGGCGCGATGCGCAGATTCCTCCTGCCGGGGCTGACCAAGTTTGCCCCTGCTGCGCACCAGATGCTCAAGACGGCATGCGGTCTTGATCATGCCGTGACCGTTCCCATCGAGGCCCATTGATGGGGCGCGAAGCAACGTGCCAGTGTGACGTGGACGGCAAGACATATGCGGTCAAGGCCGTGCTGGAATCTGACGTTCTCATTCTTCGCGGTGAATATGAGGCTAGCATCAGACGCGCGGAGATCACCGCCCTCAAGGTGGTCGAAGAAGTGCTGGAATTCCAGGTGAAGGGCGATGCCATCTCCCTCGAGCTTGGCAGCGAGGAGGCTGGCCGCTGGCTGAATGCATTGACGCGAGCAAAGCCAACTCTGGCTGATAAACTTGGCCTCAAGGGTGATGCCAAGGCCTATGTGATCGGCCCGCTCGAGGACGAGGCGCTGCTGGAGGCAGTCGCTGGCCGGCAGATCGACGTTCTCCAGCAGGCGGCCTTGTGCATCGCCATGACGGTCACAACTGACCAGCTCGAGGCCGCCGTGGTGGCGCACCAGGCGGCAAGCGTCGCGCCGCTCTGGATTGCGTACCCCAAGGGCAAGAACAGCGAGCTGTCGGAATCGGTGGTGCGCACGATCATGCGCTCGAAGGGCTATATCGACACCAAGGTCAGCGCAGTTTCAGAGCGGCTGACCGCGACGCGCTACAACATGCAGTCGTAGGCGGCGACCGCTAAGCTGTCAACCGCCGGAGCGGAAACCGGTATTGAAAGTGCTCTCCGGGGCCTTCTTGCCAAGCAGCCTGTCCTTGAGGGTGTCGTCGGCGGGATG
>CAZZVZ010000068.1:0-11097 GCA_964657655.1 Gammaproteobacteria bacterium
ATGATGATGTCGACATCGTGCAGCGCCAGCACATCAAAAGCCTGTTTTGGCTCTCCAGCGGTCAGGATGCGATAGCCATCTGGCGCAAAAACCTCCTCGAGCAGTAACCGAAACGACCGGTCGTCATCAACCAGCAGCAAGGTCGGCAAGGTCTGCTCCAGTCTTGCGAAGACAGGAATCTTGAAGCCCGATAGCGGAGAAATCAGCTTGGTGACGGAATCTCCGCCCAGAGGTCTGCTGAACAGGTAGCCCTGGACTTCGTCGCAATTGTTGGCGCGCAAGAAGGCCAGCTGTTCCTCGGTTTCGACACCTTCTGCGATCACCTTGAGATTCAGGTTGTGCGCCATGGTGATGATGGCCCTTGTAATCGCAGCGTCCTCCGGGTTGACCGTCACGTCCGAGATGAAGGAGCGATCGATCTTGAGAGCATCGAGCGGCAGGCGCTTGAGATAGCTCAGGCTCGAATAACCGGTACCGAAATCATCAATCGAGACGTGAATTCCCAAGGCGCGCAAACGCTCCAGCACCGTCACTGCAGCTTCGGTATCTCGCATCAGCAGGCTTTCAGTGATCTCGATCTCGAGATATCGCGCCGGGACCTTGAATTCCAGCAGGATGCGAGACACCATCTCCGCCAGCCCGTGTTCCTGGAACTGCCGCGCAGACAGGTTGACCGCGATTCTCACGGGCTCGATCACTTGCTCTCGCCACGCGACGATCTGGCGACACGCCGTGCGAATCACCCATTCGCCGACCTGAACGATCAGCCCCGTCTCTTCGAGAGCTGGAATGAATTCGAGCGGAGGGACCATGCCGAGGGTGGGTGAGGCCCATCGGATCAGCGCCTCCATGCCAACGATCGTGCCACTGATGCTGTCGACCTTGGGCTGGTACTGCAAAACGAATTCTTCGCGCCTGATGGCCTGACGCAAGTCTCGTTCGAGTTCACTTTTGCGCAGCGCCCCGGCGTTCATTTCGATGGTGTAGAACTTGAAGTTATGCCGGCCTTCAGCGCGGGCGCTGTAGGCTGCAGCATCGGCGCTTTTGAGAAGCACTGCGGCACTCTTGCCGTCTTCTGGAAACATCGCAATGCCGATGTGCGCCGTCAGGTAGGATTCCTGGCTGCCGACTTCAAACCGCCGCGCCAGCGCTGCCAGGATCTGCTCCGCGACGACAGCGATGCCTGCTGGCGCGACCTGCTCGGAGATGATCAGGGCGAACTCGGCCCCCTCCAAGCGCGCGATCGATCCCTGGCTGCCCAGACAATCGCGCATGCGTGCCGCGACCAGTCTTAGAATTGTGTCCCCACCGACACGACCGAGCGCGTCCGTGACGCCCTGGAACCTGGTGAAGTCGATCAACAGCACTGCGGCTGCCTGCTTTTCGGCGTGCGCCTGGCGCAGCACCTGATCGAGCATCTTCACGAACAGGCGGCGGTTGGGCAGACCCGTCACCGCATCATGATGAATCAGGTGGTCGAGCTGCTGCTTTTTCTCGAGATATTCCAGCGCGAACGACACTTCGCCTGCCAGCTGATTGAGGGCTTTGGTTTCATCGGCATCAATCACGTTGATATCCGCGCAGTACACCGCAAACACGCCGATGCCCCGCCCTCTGACGGTGATCGGCAGCAGGGCCAGCGACTTGATGCCTCTGACGGCGAGCTGGGGTTTGACCAGCACCTTGGGGTCGCGCGCGACATCGTTGGAGTAGAAAGCGGTCGCACTGCGGACCACCTGCGCGATCGGGAACTGGGACTCTTCTGCAACTGAAAAAAGCGCCGGGGAAGCGGTGGCGATGAAGTCGCCGACGTTGCCTGCCGATGCCATGGGACGAAGGTGGCTCTCGCCCGTCTCGACCATGCCAATCCAGGCCATCATGAAGTGGCCGTCCTTGGTGACCGTCTTGCAGGCCGCCTCGAACAGCTCGTCTTGATTGCGTACCCGCAGCACCAGCGCGCTGGTTCCAGCGAGAATGGCTTGAATGTGACTCAGACGGGTGATTCTTGCAGTCTGCCACTTCTGCTGCGTGATCTCGGTATGCACCAGGGCGACGAACGCCACCTGGTGGTGATCGACAAAGCGGGTGGCCGATCCCTGGTACCAGGTGCTGATGCCGTCGGTCACGAAACTGTATTCGAACGTCAATACCGTCC
Organism: Gammaproteobacteria bacterium; assembly: GCA_964657655.1. Lineage (GTDB taxonomy): Bacteria > Pseudomonadota > Gammaproteobacteria > Burkholderiales > Burkholderiaceae_D > CAJCIC01. The sequence continues at coordinate 2,156 of CAZZVZ010000068.1, forward strand.
AGGTTCCGTTCAAGACACCCGTCAGCGCGACTTCAAAGGCCTGCGTTTCGCTTCTGTTGTGCGGATAAAGAAGTGCGCACTGCTCAAGATAGTTCTCGCCGACCGATGTCGCGGCGGCCAGTGGGCCGCGGTGGACCGATGAATCGCGCCAGGACGCGTTACTTGCGGCAATCGTGCCGGCACTGTCGAGGATACAGACCTGCTGGGGAATGGCGTCGAGCAGTCCCGCCATGCCGCTCAGGCTTTCCGACTGCGCTGTACCAGACGCGCTTCCCGGGATGACATCCAGCACGTGCCTCGACATGATCTGCATCGAGGCGAGCTGGCGTGGCAGGCCGCCGGTGACGACGTCCAATCCGACAGCATTCACGGGGGCGGTGGAATGTTCAGAGCAAGCCAATAGTTGTCGATCTTGTCAACCACCTCGAGAAAACCCTCGAACGACACTGGCTTGACGAGATAGCTGTTCGCGCCGTTGTCATAGCTCAAGCCTCGATCGCCTTCTTCGCGTGAGGAGGACAAGATCACCACGGGGATGCGTTTGAGACCGTCGCTGCGCTTGAGCTGGCGCAACACCTCGTGTCCGTCCACCACCGGCATTTTGAGATCGAGCAAAATCAAGTCCGGGATCGGAAAGCGCTCCCGATCCGCGTATTCTCCAACGCCAAAAAGATAATCGAGGGCCTCCTGGCCGCCGGCGGCAGTATGGATATTGTTGTCGGCGTCGCGATCGCGGAAAGCATCGAGGGTCAGCTCGACGTCCATCCGGTTATCTTCTACCAACAGGATTTGCGCGGGTCTAGACGCTCGCATCGGGGGCATCTCCGGTTTGACGCTGGGATGGGTCTAATGGCTGCGGGCGTGGCAGGCGGACGTGAAAGGTGCTGCCGACACCGACCGCAGATTCGACCGACACGCTGCCGTCCTGCAGTTCGCAGGCCCGTCGCACCACAGACAGACCGATGCCAGTGCCTGGATACTGGTCTTGCCCGTGCAAGCGCTGAAACACTTCGAAGATCTTCTCGAATTGTTTACTGTCGATGCCGATGCCTTTGTCCGCCACGCTGATGTTGACCGCATCGTCATCGGCCTGCCAGGTGACGGTGACTTCCGGTGCGCACCCGACCTTGGAATACTTGAGGGCGTTATCGACCAGATTGGCAAAGATTTGCGACAGCAAGGTCCGGTCGCCCACAACTGCAGGCAGATCCGGGGCGATGGTCAGACACCCTGGCGCGAGGCCGCTCGCCACACTTCGCTCGACCGACTGGAATATTTTGGCCAGTTCGATCGGCTTGAGTTGCACGGCTTCACGACCGAGCCTCGAATAGGTCAGCAGGTCGTCGATCAGGTGCGACATGTGTGCGCTGGCCTCGACGATGTTGTCGAGACAGTGCTTGCCTTTGTCGTCCAGTTTGTCGCTGTGACGTTGCAGCAAGATGTGCGCGAAGCCGCTGATGGCGCGCAGGGGCGCACGCAGATCGTGCGACACCGAATAGCTAAAACCTTCGAGCTGCTTGGTGCGCTCTTCGAGCTGCACGGTACGATCAGCAAGCTCTGCTGTGCGTTCGAGCACTTTTCTTTCGAGATCGGAAACTCGCATGACTGGTCCTAAAGAGACCTCGTCGGCGCGTCGACTCGATTTACGCGTCACAAGATGAATTGCAGCATGAAGGCTCGCTTTCGATCGGTGCGACAGAAAGTAGCGATCGCCAGTCTCTTTATACGCGCTCTCATCCTCAAAAACGATGGCACTGGAGCTTGCCGAGGCAGATATGGTCGTTCTGCAAGGAAATCAGCTCAGAGATTTGCTGCAAATACTCAGGCTGGCAGCGGGTTCACCCACCGTCCTGATGACATTCTCGAGACAGACCGGCTGCTCAGCCGGTTCTTGGTCTGGTGCGTTCGGCCAGTTCCAGCAGCTTGCGGATCTCGCCGACTTCGGCGGGTTTGATCAGATGAAAGTCGAATCCGGCTTCGCGAACCCGCCGGCGGTCTTCTGACTGGCCATATCCCGTGAGCGCAATGAGGGTGGTGTCTTTGAGCTCTGGAACATCTCTGAGCAGCTGGCAGACTTCATAGCCGTTCAGTCCGGGAAGGCCCAGATCGAGCAGAATCGCATCTGGCAGGAACGACTTGGCGACCTCGATCGCCAACGCGCCGTCAGACGCGGTACGCACCCGGTATCCGAGAATTTCGAGCAGTCGCGCCATGGTCGCCGATGCATCCTGATTGTCGTCGACGATCAAAACGCGTTGCGCGCTTGCCGCTCGGGCCTGCGCTGGCGCGCTTTCGCCGCCGGTGTCAGATGGATTCGGTTCAACGGTATTTAAGGTCACGCAAAAGGTGCTGCCCAGGCTTTCCCCAGCGCTTTGTGCCGTCACCGTGCCACCATGCATCTCGACAATCGTCTTGACCAGTGTCAGACCGATTCCGAGGCCGCCTTCTGCACGATCGAGCGCTCTCGGCGACTGCGTGAAAATGTCGAAGATGTGCGGAATGACATCTGCGGCGATGCCCATGCCGTTATCGGTAATGGTGATGCTGACGGTGGTTTCTTTTGCAGCCAGTTCGAGGCGGATCACGCCACCACGATCGGTGTACTTCGCAGCATTGGCGAGGAGATTGCCGAAGATCTGGGTCAGCCGTCCTGGATCGGCGTCAACGTAGATGGGACGCTCGCCGAGCTCGACTTCGAGTGTGTGCCCGCGTGCCTCGATCAACGGTGCTGTCTGCTCGATCGCCTGCCGCAGGACCGCACGCAGTTCCACATCGATACGTTTGAGTGAGATGCGCCCGCTCGTCAGACGCGCGACATCGAGCAGTTCATTGACCAGCCGGTTGAGCTGCTGACTTTGTCGATCGATCACCGAGGCGGCACGGGCCGCCTCGCGTGGCAGCTCTTCTTCAATGGTCAAGAGGATCTGGACTGCGCTTCTGATCGGCGCCAGGGGGTTGCGCAGCTCGTGAGCGAGCATCGCCAGGAACTGGTCCTTCCTGGTATCGGCGGCCTGCAAGTCGCGTTCAGCCTGGCGGCGTTCGCTGAGCGAAGCTTCGACCCGGGCCTGGTATTGATGCATGTGCTGGCGCACTGAATTGAGGGTGACCTCAGCCAAGGTCTCCTCGACCGCGACAATGCACTGCTTGAGCGACTCAGCGTCGCAGGCCGCGCCCTGGCAAAATGTTTCTGTCTGCTCGATCACGACGCGGCGAAACAGCTGCAGTTCACGCACCAGCTCTTCGAGCTGATAGCCCTCGGCCCAGCGGTAATAGCCGTGCAGCCGGGCAGTGCGTTCCAGCTTGGCCTGGTCGCTTGGCTCGACGCCGCCATGCTCGATGGCCTCGCACATCTCAGCATAGATTGCTGGCAGATGATCGACCAGCTTCTGATCGCTGAGCTGGTGCGAGTCCTCGACGTCGTCGTCCCGTCGAATCCTTGCGATCCACGCTGCGATGACCTGGTCTCGCGTATCGCGCAGGTGCTGAGCCAGTTCGAAAGCCGTCACGGGCTTGGCATTCATCGTCTCGACCTAGTTTAACAATCACAACGAAAGAAAGGCCGGGGCCAGGATCACCCGGCTCGTCAGAGACCGGCATATCCAGCGGAGAGAGCCCAGAGCAATTGCCATTCCCAGCACGGCGCAGCGAAGGTCTGGGCCCTCCAGGCGAGCAGCGTGCAAGCAGCGCTTGCAAAAGTGGGATACTGGCCCGCTGGCGGACGCGTGATGGCATTTGAAAGGTTGAATCGCTGGACCGCTCGACCGCGTTTGGATGTTTCATCGTTTTTACACGGCCCGGAAGAAATGATGCAGGTATTGCCTGGCATGCCGCCTGACCGATCTTCATCGATGAGCAGGCCAAGCAGGCCCAGGGGGCGCACCCTGCTGCGCCACTATCTGTTCGCGATGCTCATCGCGGGGGTCGCGGTGGTCATTCGCGCGGTCGTCCAGCCACTGCTTGGTGACGCGCTTCCCTTCGTTTTTGCCTTTCCTGCCACCGTGCTCACGTCACTGCTCTGGGGCGTCGGCCCGGGCGTCGCTACCGCATCGCTGTGTGCCATCGGCGTCTGGCTGCCCGACATCCCGCCGACCATTCCCGAGGCCCAGCAGTCGGTCGAACTCGGCTGGTACGCCGTCTCGAGTCTGTTCACCTCGATTCTGTGCGGCAGACTGCGCGGCGTGCGGTCCTTCGACGTCGAAGTCAGCCTGCCGGGCGCCCTCGAAACACCGCTTAGCGCCTGGCTGAAAGCGGTTCTCTGGGGCGCGCTCCTGGTGCCAACAGTGGCTTTCGTTGCAGCCTCGTGGTGGAGTCTGGATCGCGCCGAAGCGGAGTCGCAAGCCAGCCTGTCTCACGCATCTGAGCTGGCGTTACGCCACGCGCAACGCGCCTTCGAGGTGGCCCGCGAGATCGCCCTGCGCGCCGATCAGGCCACACAGATGCCAGATCAGGAGCTGCGCGCCAGAGAATCCGAGATTCATCTGCGCCTTTCCGACATGGCCGCAGGACTTACTGCCGTCGTCAACACGACTCTCTGGGATGCCGCCGGCAATGCCCTGGCGCGCAGCGACCGCTACCCGGTCGGGCATGACCTGAACAACGCCGACCGCGCCTATTTTCAACAGCAGCGTGATCACCCGGTCGCGCTTGGCATCAGCACCGTGCTCATCGGCCGCATGACCGGCAAGGAGATTCTCAACGCCACCGTGCGGCGTCATTCAGCTGACGGCAGCTTCAACGGCATCGTCAGCGTATCGCTCTCGCCCGCGTATTTCGCCGAGTACTACAGGTCACTCGCAAGCGAGGAGCCGACGCTTGCCACCTTCGCCCTGGTGCGCAGCGACGGTAGCGTGCTTGCCAAGTGGCCCGACCTGCCGGGCGCGGCGCGCTATATGGCGGCTGGCGGGGCGGTGATGGATAACGTGACCCATGGCGTGGAAACCATGTCACTCAGAGTCGACGACTCAGCAACAGGCCCCCAGATGGTTGCCATCAAGCGGGTTGGCGATCTGCCGCTTTACGTCGTGACGGGCATCAGTCGCGATGCCATGCTGGCAGGCTGGGGAAGGTTCGTCGGGGTTCTCGCCGCGATTCTCGTTCCAGTGACTTTGGGCCTCGTCTATGTCACCTGGATCGCTTTGAGAAAGACGCGCCGCGAAGAAGCGGTCTCGCGGCTGCTGCAAGATGAGATTCACGCGCGCGCTGAAGCAGAGCGAAGGGTGCTCGAGGCGCAGAAGCTCGAGACCCTGTCGTTTGTCACCGGTGGCGTGGCGCACGACTTCAACAACCTGCTGGCCATCATCACCTCGAGCCTGCACGTTCACAAACTGCGTTATCCCGAGGCTGCAGAAGACAAGACACTTGCCGCCATTTCTCGCTCGGTGCAATCCGGGGTACGGCTGACGCGCCAGCTGCTCTCTTTTTCGAAGAAGCAGGCCTTAAGACCCGAAGTCGTGCAATTCCAGACCTGGCTGCCGCAGGCTGATGCGCTGATGCGCAGCTCGCTTGGCTCAGCTGCCGTCTGGACAGCGCAGGTCGACGACGATACCAGGCCAGTCAAGGTCGACATCGGCGAGCTCGAGCTGGCGCTCATCAACGTGGTGCTCAATGCCAAGCTGGCGATGCCTTCAGGAGGCAGTCTTCACGTGCATGTGTCGAATGACGAACACGCGCCGCCTGAGGCGCCGATGGTGATCGTGTGCATCGTCGATAGCGGCGACGGCATCGCGCCGGATGTTCTGCCTCGAGTCCTCGAGCCATTTTTCACGACGCGCCAAAAGGGTGTTGGTTCCGGTCTGGGGCTCAGCCAGGTGAACAACTTCTGCATCGCATCTGGTGGGCGGGCTTCGATCGAGAGTGTGCTCGGCAAGGGAACGACCGTTTGCATGCATCTGCCGGCTTTCGAGGATGGGCTCGCCGATATCGTCGACGGCATATCGCCAGCGGTCACGAGGCTCGACGCCGGTCTCCTGCTGGTCGAAGACAATGATGAGGTGGCGAAGATTACCGAACAGATGCTGAGCAGCTCGGGGCTTGATGTTGCGCGGGTGTCGAACGCCAAAGAGGCGCTTGCCTACCTCGGTGCGGTTCGTGCAATGCCGGACCTCGTGTTGAGCGATATCGCCATGCCCGGAGAGATGAACGGCATTGCGCTTGCCATTGAGCTTCAGCGGCGCTACCCGAATCTGCCGGTCATGCTCAACACCGGCTACGCCGAGCAGATCGAAGAGGCGACCGCGAGGGGATTCAAGGTCTTCCAGAAGCCGCTGGCGCCGGAGGTTCTGCTGGCCGAGCTCAGTGCCATGCTGGCCGCAGCGCATGCAAAGCGCTGACCAACAGGAGCGCGGAATAAAGTCAGCATCCAGGAATCCAGGACCGGCTCCTTCGGGTGGGCTGCTCGGCAGGTCAAGGTCTGACAGAATTCGTTCGAAATCTTTTGAGCGCGTAAGGAATTTCCGGCTGCAGCGACTATCATGCGTTGCGCGTTCAATACCGCCCCGGACAATAACTTCATGATTCTCTTTCTTCTCGCATACGTCGGTGGCGTACTGACTATCCTCAGCCCGTGCATTCTTCCGGTGCTGCCGTTCGTGTTCGCGCGTTCGGATCAGCCGTTCGTACGCAGCGGCCTGCCCCTGCTGGTTGGCATGGCCGTCACCTTCGCTGCGGTCGCAACCTTGGCAGCGGTCGGTGGCGGCTGGGCCGTGCAGGCCAATACCTGGGGTCGTGGCGTGGCCATCGTGCTGCTTGCCGTGTTTGGCCTGACACTCTTGTTTCCGCATCTGTCGGATCGCCTGACGCGTCCGCTGGTCGCGCTCGGCTCGCGGCTTTCTGCATCCGCATCCGATGCTTCGCGCAGCGGCTCATCTATCGTCCCATCGTTTCTTCTGGGGATTGCCACCGGCCTGCTGTGGGCGCCTTGTGCCGGACCGATCCTGGGACTGGTTCTGACCGGTGCGGCACTGAGCGGTGCCAGCGCGCGCACTTCATTTCTGCTGTTGGCCTACGCGCTCGGCGCGGCGACTTCGCTTGGCATTGCGCTCCTGATCGGCGGACGTGTCTTTACTGCCATGAAGAAGTCGCTTGGCGCGAGCGAATGGATCCGCCGCGGCCTGGGCGTTGCACTGCTTTGCGGTGTGGCAGCCATCGCGCTCGGACTCGATACCGGCGTCCTCACCAAGTTGTCGCTTGCCAGCACATCGAAGGTCGAGCAGTCGCTGGTGGACCAGGTCGGACTCGGCAGCGAACAGGTACCGGCGTCTGCGGGCGCCTTGAGGCTCGATGCATTGCCTGTCGAGGGCCAGATGCCGTCTCTGGACGGCGCCGTGGAATGGATCAACTCGCCCCCTCTCACAGCAGAGGCGTTGAAGGGCAAGGTGGTGCTGGTCGATTTCTGGACCTATTCGTGCATCAACTGCCTGCGCGCCTTGCCGTACGTTCGTGCCTGGGCCGACAAGTACAAGGATCAGGGCCTGGTCGTGATCGGCGTTCATGCGCCGGAGTTTGCCTTCGAAAAGGAGATTCCAAACGTCAAGCAGGCGGTCAAGGACCTGCACGTCGACTATCCGGTTGCGATCGACAACAACTACGCCATCTGGCGCGCCTTCGGCAACCACTACTGGCCGGCGCATTATTTCATCGATGCGCAAGGACGCATACGCCATCATCACTTCGGTGAGGGTGAGTATGCGCAGTCCGAGCAGGTGATCCAGCAGCTGTTGCGCGAAGCGGGGCACCCGGTCGGCCACGACATTGTCAACGTCGCGGAAGGAGGCGCCCAGGCAGCGCCTGACATGGCCGATGTCAGGTCACCCGAGAGCTATATCGGCTATGCGCGCGCCGCTCGTTTTGCGTCTGCCGGCGGTGAGATCCACGATGCCCGCCAGAGCTATATGCTGCCTGCCAAGCTCGAACTCAACCAGTGGGGACTGGGCGGCGAGTGGACCGTGCAGAATCAGCAGGCGATTTCCCAGGCGGCCGGCGCCAGCATCGCATTCCAGTTTCATGCGCGCGACCTGCATCTGGTGCTCGGACCTGCGAGCGGCGGCAGCAAGGTGCGCATCCGTGTGTCAATCGACGGCCATGCGCCGGGCGACGATCACGGCGTGGATATCGATGCCAGCGGCAACGGAGTGGTTGATTCGCAACGCCTCTATCAGCTGGTTCGGCAGCACGGCGCAATCGCCGATCATCGCTTCGAGATCGAGTTCCTCGATAGCGGAGCCCAGGCCTTCGCGTTTACCTTCGGGTGATTCAATAACCGGTCATGCGCCGGTGCCCAAGGAAATCATTGGGGAGGTGAGCTGGCATGACTGCAACGAAGAGGTGCATCCGTAACGGTGTTCTCGGGCTGTTGGCGGTACTCATCGGGTGCGTCGCGCTGGTCACTGCCGTCAATTTCCACGACGAAGCGCCCTCACCGTTGGCGCTTACTCTTAGCGCTCGAAATGCAGTGGTACCCGAGCCGGATCGGAATCTCTATCTGGCGCTGCTCGGCTTTGACGCACCCAGCAATACGTCGACGGTCGCGTGGGGCCAAGCAGTTGTGGCCTCGTACGAAAAGGAGCTGCGCGCGGGCGGCGGCGTGAGGGGCACCAGCGAAGAGCCAACAGACTCGAATCGTCCTGCAAAACTGAAGTTCAAAGGCGTGGGGCTTTCATGCAGGCCGCTAGTGATGGGCTGCTGGCAGAACTGGCAGAAATTTCAGACCGAGACAGAGCAGCTGCTCAGCGACAACCACGAGCTTCAAAATCGCTATTTGAGACTGCATGGTTACAGCAGCTATGACGAGACCGCTTCACCCAGTTTTCTTGCGCCGTGGGCGTATGTACCTGCCAACGTGAGAAATCTGTTCTTGGCCGATGCTGTCGTTCGGATTCACTCCGTGTCGCAAGGCGAGCGACTGACTGCTATCGACGACCTATGTGCGGATATTGAGATGTGGC
>CAZZVZ010000069.1:0-11042 GCA_964657655.1 Gammaproteobacteria bacterium
CTGGCGCGGGTCGGCAACGAGGAATACGCGCGCACCAACGAGAGCTTCGGCCTGACCACGCTGCGCCACCGCCACGTGCGGGTGAAGGGCGCCCGGCTGACCTTCGACTTCCGCGGCAAGCACGGCGTGGAGCACCACATCGACCTCACCGACCGGCGGCTGGCGAAGATGCCGGCCATGGCCGTCACCGCCTACACCCGGCCAGAAGACAGGGAGCGCTCGCGCAGCGCCGGTTTTGATGGCCATCTCGGCAAACCTGTGACAGCGCGTGCTGTGGCGCATGCGCTCGCCGAGGCGATTTCGAGGCGGCCGGGCCATGACTCGGTGGGCGACGGCCAATAGCGCGTCACAGCAGCCGCGCTCAGAAGGCGCGTTGCGCACGGCTGCCGGCATGATCATTCTGGCCCGCAGTCACCGGCTCGCGCTCCTGATGCGTCACCTGATAGCTGGCGGGCGCGCTGGCGGTGAGCGCCTCGCGAGCGCGCCGACTGCGCTTGCCGCTCACCAGGTGCCACACCAGCACGGCCACCACCAGTACGCCGACGCCCCAGTGCAGCCATTGCGTCAACTGGCGCAAGGTCTCGCCGTCGAAGTAGTAAAGACCAAAACCCGTGAGCGACAGCAGCAGCATGCTGCTGCCCATTGCGACACCCGACCAGCGGCTGCGCTTCATGCTCCAGCCGCGGCGTACATGGCCATCCCACATCAGGCCGAAGCCGACCAGCGCCAGCATGGCAGCGCCGCCGTGCAGTTTCATGCTCCAGGGGGCGATCAGGCCAGGGGGTGCCGCTGCATCGCGCGTGAAGTGATCGACGAGCCACGCCAGCCCGGTGACGGCCAGCACCAGAAACAGTGCGTAGAACCAGGCGCGCCGGCGCGGCTGCAGTCGATTGCCACCAGCGCGCGGCACCGGCGGGAAATGTTTCAAGCGACCACTCCCTCGGGACTTGGCGCAGCTTCGGCCAGTTCCTGCGTCCCGGGCAGCAAAACGCGCTGCGCGCCATGGCGCAGCAGCATCGGCTCGGCACGTGCTCCATCGACCAGCACCACCTTGGCAAGCGCATCAGCCAGCATGGCGCTGGCGGCCAGTACGCTGGCGGCGCGTCCGATCGGCAGCACGCGTCCGGCACCATCGACCACGCCCGCGTCATCGCGGGGCCCGTCACTGTCGAGCACCCGGCTGGTGGAACTTGCCAGCGCCTGGCCGCAAAGCGTGACGATGCCGGCGTGGCGGTAGGGGTTGGCGGCATCGCGCAGCGCAATGCGTTGGGGACTGCGACCGGCGTGGCGCATGTCGCCGCCGGCATTGACCAGCACGTCCGAAGCACCCGCTTGGACCAGCAGTTCGATGGCACGATCGACTGCGTAGCCCTTGGCCACCCCTGACAGATCGATGATGCACGATTGCATGCGGCGCGCACGTGCGCCTGATGCCAGGCGCTCGACCTGGTAGGCCGTGCCCGGATCCGCGCCATTGCGAAAAGTCGGGTTGAATGCCAGCCCCGATTCCAGCGCCAGCGCCTTGGCAAACGCGAGCACCTCGCCGGTCTCCCTGGACACCTCCAGCCAGCCGCCGAGCGGCGCACGATTGAGTCGTGCCAGCTCGCTATCGCTGCGTTGCAGACTCATCAGATGGTGCACCTTTGCCACCATCGCAAATGGCGCCTCGAAAATGTCGCGCGACAGACCGTGTTCGGCCTGGCACGACATCTCGACCAGTGTGCCAAGCCATGGCTGGCAACGCTTGAGGCGCCGGCTGTCAGGCATGAGCGGGTGACTGCGCGATCAGTCTTGAGAGTTTGCGAATGCCGTCCGTCAGGTGGGTGCATGACAGCGTCGCGCCGCTGATGTTGTCAATGTCGTCGCCCACCCGCAGCGGCTCGCTTGCCTTCTTGCCGACGAACTGCTGGCGCCATGAGGCGTTGCGCACCTCGGCGCCGTGCGCCTCGCGATAGGCGAGGATCTCGACATCCTTGATGGCACCTTGTGCATCGAACGAGACGGCATAGTTGATCAGCTGGAATTTGCCGATCACAGCATCAAGCACGAAGCTGCCGAGCACCTGGTCGCCTTGCCTGACGGTAAAAAAGCGCGCCGTGGCAAGGGCTCCTGGCGTGATATCGAGCGCCTTGAGCCGGGATGGGTCAGCGTCGACCAGCACCGGCTCGAAAGCGGTTGCGCCTGGAAACATCAGGTGCTGGGCCTCTTCTGAGGTCATGAAGTCCGCGCCGTAGGCGAAGCCCGCCGCCAGCGTCATGGGCACGGCAGCAAAGAGGGCGGTGGCAGATACGGCAGAGACGAGGCGCGAAGACATGAGCAGCCGGGCGGTTGAGAAAGACGCTAATGATAATCGTTCTCATCTATTAACACCAACACCCCGCCCTCGCGTGCCGTCGCAAAAGAAAAACGGATGCACGCATGCATCCGCTTAGGTGGTCCGGCCCAGTTGCAGCGCCGCGCCCCGCGGTCCCTTCGGTGCTGCCTCGGCAGATCCGGTCAGGCGATGGGTCAGGCTTTCCGATCAGGCCTCTTCGAGCATCGGGCGGCCTTCGTGGGCCACCAGCAGGTCGTGCATGTCGTTGGCATGCTCTTCCTCGACTTCGAGAATCTTCTCGATCATGACGCGCGTGGTCGGGTCGTTGTCGCCGAAGTAGCGGATCAGTTCACGGTAGTGCTCGACCGCAATGCGTTCAGCGATCAGGTTTTCCTTGATCATGCCGACCAGATCGCCGCCTTCGCCGTACTGCGAGGCAGAACGCGAAGTCAGCCCATCCGGGTTGAAATCAGGCTTGCCGCCCAGCTGGTTGATGCGTTCGGCAACCGACATGGCGTGCTCTTGTTCCTCGTGCGCGTGCTCGAGGAACTCGGCCTTGACACCCTCGCTCGAAATGCCGGTCGCGGCGATGTAGTGCATGGTGTATCGCAGCACGCAGACCAGTTCGGTGGCCAGCACTGACTGGAGGATCTCGATGGTTTGCTTGACATCGCCACCGTAGTTGGGCGTCACGGCACCCTTGCCGATGCTCTGGCGCGCTTTCTCGCGCAGGGTCTTGATGTCCGACAGGAACGGTTCCTTGCTTTTTTCGGCTGGCTTGGCGCTCATTTGATTTGTCTCTCTGGATTGAATGGATGCAGAAGGCAGCACCGGGCGGAACACTCAGCCCGGCTACCTGTGAATTGCTGCTTTTGCTCCGCAGGTTTCATTCCTGCTGCCACGTCAGGAAAGACGCACCGTCGCCGCTTCTGGCGCCCCTCAGTGGGTGGCAAGCGGTGCGTCGTCTGCAACGCTAGCCGTGTCTGTGGCAGCGTCTTTTTTCGGGTGCAGCAGCTGATGCAGCATGTCGTGCGCTGAACTGCAACGCTGGTCCAGATCGTCACCCTCGTGCGTGGCCGACTGCATTTCATCCTTGCTGTAGATGCCGCTCAAAATCGGCAGCTGGGGATAGGACTGGCGCGTTTTCCTGGCCGTCAGGTGAAGTCCGGAAGCACTGCGCGCCGGCGCCGCCGACAACACGCACACCCGGCAGCGTGTGGCATCGGCCTGTGGCGCTTGGGTGCCGCCCGCAGCAGGAGGCGCCAGCACTTCGATGTGGTGCAACTCAAACAGCTGGCGCATGGCGTGCACCAGCGTCTCATCGATCGGTCCGCGTGCTGCGACCAGCATTGCCTGGCAGTCGACCGCGGTCTTGGCGCTGGCCTCGGCCTGTCCCATATGTGCGGCCAGTTCCTTGATCAGTTCCTCGGCGCTGCTGCGGATGGCGCTGACGTGTGAACTGGTCAAGGCACGCGTGGCACTGGCGTCGCCCACCAGCCGCAAGGCCGGAATCAGCACCTGATCGTAATAGTCGGTCGCGCTGCCTTTGGTGAGCATCTCCTCGGCCTGCTTGAGCGCCGCCTCGACGTCGTCTTCGCGCAAATGCTCGTAGAGCTGCTGCGCTGGCGTCACCTGGGGTTTGTCACCCAGCAGGATCTCGAGGAAATTGAGGCGCTCGACGTAGCGGCCGAGCACCACCAGGCAAAGGGTCAGCGGCGTCGACAGCAGCAGGCCCACCGGTCCCCACAGCCAGCTCCAGAAGATGGCGGCCACCACCACCGACAAGGGCGACAGACCGGTGGTATGGCCATACAAGAGCGGCTCGGCGATCTGTCCGGCGATCAGCTCGACCACGGCAAACAGGCCGAGCGTCCAGAACAGCATCGACCAGCCGGGGTCGACCGCTGCGGCCAGCAGGCCCGCCAGCAGGGCGGCGATCCAAACGCCAATGTAGGGGATGAAGCGCAGCAGTGCCGCCAGCACACCCCAAAGGATCGGACTCGGGCCGCCCAGCATGGCAAGACCGCTGCCAATCACCACGCCGACTGCAGTATTGACGCCGAGCTGGGACACGAAATAGCTCGAAAGGCGGGCCGCCGCTTCGTCGAGGGCCACGGTGGTGCGCGCCGAATCGCGCGCACCCGTGAGCTTGATGAAGCGATCGCGCACCGTGTTGCGCTCGAGCAGCATGAAGATCGACACGATGAACACGATGAAAGCGGTCGCCAGCGGTTCCAGCAGGGCCGACAGGAAATGGCCGACCAAGACCAGGGGTGGTCCGCGCGACTCGGGTACCGCCACCGCCGCAGGCTGGGCAGGCACCAGCGCGCCCGAGACGGGCTGGGTCACGCTGGCGGGTGCTGTTGCCGCGGGTGGCCCCTGCCCGGAACTGACGCGCGCGATCACCTGGCCTGCGCGCCCGAGAAACTGGCCGAGCTTGCCGTTGGCCAGGTCCTGCATCGACTGCAGCTTGCTGTCGATGGTCTCGCGATACTGCGGCAGGCCTTGCGCCAGCTGCGCAATCTGGCTGCCGACGATGCCGGCGAACAGCACCACGATACAAAGCGGCACCACCACCGAGATCAGCACCGCCACCACCTGATTGAAACGCAGCCGCTGCAGGATGCGCACCAGCGGCGCGACCAGGAAACTGAAGATCAGCGCGAGCACGATCGGAATCAGGATCTCGCGCGCCAGATACATGGCCGCGATCAGCGCCAAGGCCGCAGTCAGCGTTGCTGGCTGTGCAAAGCCATCATCTTCAGGCTTTGGCGTGCCGATATCGGGCGTGGGCCCGAGCGGATCCGCCGAACGGTCTTTCATGTGATTTCCCCTTGAGACCTGCATCATAACTGCCAGAAGAATTGCGGCCCGGGCCGCTTGGCCGGGCGAAGGCCGATCACGCCGTGGCGTGATGTTCGAGGAATGCCAGGAAACGCCTTTCGTCGGCGCGCAGGCCACGCGGCGCGGCGGGCGTCTTGATGGTCGGCAGGCTGTCGCTCATGAAACGCTCGACCACCACCGGATGGACGTAGCATTTGCGGCAGATGGCCGGCGTGTTGGCAAGGCGTCTGGCGACGTCCTTGATGACGCCCGCCACCGCTTTCTTGCGATTGGTGAGTTGCTCATCGCTCAGGCCGTGGAGCAGGTCGAAGGCACTGACCGAGCCCGACCAGGTGCGGTAGTCCTTGGCCGTGAAATCCTCGGCCACCAGCTCCTTCAGATACTGGTTCACGTCGGCCGAGCCGATCTGATGGCGCACGCCGTCGCTGTCGAGCCACTGGAACAGCTCCTGGCCGGGAATCTCAAGGCAGCGCTTGACGATGCGCGCCACGCGCTTGTCGCTCAGCCTGACATCGTGGTCGATGCCGCTCTTGCCCCGAAAGCGAAAGCGGATGTCGTCGCCCGCCACCTCGATGTGACGATTGCGCAGCGTTGTCAGACCGTAGGACCGGTTGGCGCGGGCATATTTCTGGTTGCCGACCCGAATCAGCGTCAAGTCGAGCAGTCTGACGACTGCAGCCACCACACGGGCACGGCCAAGTCCCGGCTTTGCCAGGTCCTGTTCGACCTGGCGCCTGATGGCCGGCAGGGCGTGGCCGAACTGCACCAGCCGGGCATATTTGTCGGCATCGCGCACTTCGTTCCAGAGCGGGTTGTAGCGGTACTGCTTGCGTCCGCGAGCATCCTTGCCGGTTGCCTGCAGGTGGCCAGCCGGATCCGGGCAGATCCAAACCTGCTGGTAGGCCGGCGGAATCGCCAGAGCGTTGATGCGCGCGATCACCCTGGCGTCGGCAATGCGCTTGCCGGCGAGATCGAAGTAGACGAATTTGCCGCGCAGCTGGCGTCGCGTGAAGCCCGGCTGCGCATCATCGAAATAGTGCAGGCCGCGGGCCAGTTCCGGTACGCCAAGCGGGGCGGGTGCTTCGAGCAAAGCGACTCTCCAGACGATTTTTCGGGCGCGGTTGGCGCTGTCACGGCGCAGACGGTGCCTGCGTAAATTGCGGATGAGCACACGTCATTCCCGAGCGTTCCGGGGATACGCGCGATCTGGCGAAGTGAACACTTCCTGTGCAACCCCCGAGCTTGAGTTTTCAGCAAGTCTGCCGATAACAGCCTTGCAGGGCCGGAGTCGCCGTCCCGCTCACCGTGCTACCCGCCATGTTTGCGCTGCTCCGTCAGGCCTTTTCCCGCAAATCCCGCGCTGATCGAAACATGTCGATGGCCGAGGAGCGTCTTGTGCCGCGCCCGGTCCTGGACAACCACAAGGCAACCCAGCGTCTCGACGCGCTGGCGCCGATCAAGCCGGCCAACGCCTCGCTGGCCGAACCCACCGCAGCGCTGAGCTTCATCAATCGCGAAGCCGTGCTCAACCGCGCCGAACGCATCAGCGCCTACGAGTTCTCCCTGAACCGCAGCATGCACTCGCGTTTCACCGCCGAGCGCGCAGCCGTTCGACGCGTCTACGACGACCTGCTGATCCGCAGCCTGTCGCTGGTCGGTGTCGACCGCGTGCTGGGGCACCGCCTGGCCATCCTCGACATTGCAGCGGCTCATGTGGTCACCGGCAGACTGCACGATCTGCCGCCTGAGAACACCGTGCTGATGCTCGACCCCACACCGGCCGAGCGCGCCCACCCGACCGAGGTGCTCAATGCCCTCAAGATGGCGCACCAGCGCGGATACCGGGTCGGCCTGCGCGTGCACAGGAATTCCGGCACGCCCGAGACGGTCGCCGACTGCGACTGGATCCAGATCGAGACACCCGATTTCGACGGCATCGAACTGTCCAGACTGGTCAATCACCTGCGCCAGACGCCACGCCCGGCCGGCCGGCCGCTGTCGATTGTGGCCGCCAATCTGGCCACGTCCGACGATTTTCGCCACTGCTTCAAACTCGCGGTCGACTACTTCCAGGGACCGTTTGTCACCAGCCGCGAACAGTGGGAAGCGCCCAAGAGCGAGATCGATCGCAGCCGCGTGATCCTGGTCCTCAACAAGCTGCGTGCGGGAGAAGAAGGCGCGGTGCTGGCAGGACTGATGCAAGAAGATCCGGTCATGACCTACAAGTTCCTGCGCTTTATCAATTCGGCTGCCATGGGTCTGCAGACCACGGTCGAATCGGTGGCACAGGGACTGACCCTGCTTGGCGCCCAGAAATTCTACCGCTGGCTGTCGCTGCTGCTGTTCGACGTCAAGAACCCGACCTACGTGGAGCGCTCCCTGACTGAACAGGCGCTGGTGCGGGCGCGCTTTCTGGAGCAGTTGGCCCATCACGAGGCGCCCGCCGATGCCCTGTTTCTGACCGGCCTGTTCTCGCTGCTTGACCAGATGATGGGGCAGTCAATCGAAGTCATGCTGTCCAAGTTCACGCTCCATCCCGCCGTCGGCGACGCGCTGCTGCGCCACTGCGGACCGCTGGCACCACTGCTGACACTTGCCGAAGTGTGCGAAAGCGGTGACAGCGCCGCCATCAACGCCCAGGCGCTGGTGTGCGGCTTGACGCCTGATGCGGTCAACGCAGCGCAGATCGATGCCCTGGGCTTCGCCAATCAGGTCACCAGCTCGATCGAATAGGCAGCATGCCGCCCTGGCTCGTTTGAGACGTCGCAGCAGCGCGACCCAGACCTCCGGCAGGCGCAAAAAAGCTGAGATACTGCGGCTCTCAAACGAGAGGGAGCAGCTCATGCGCCGCATCCGTAGCAATGCCATGGCCTTGTGCCTTGCCACCGCCAGCGCAGCTGCGCTCGGCCTCGTACAGCCGGCGCTCGCCGCGCCCGAGCATGCGCCGCCGGTCGCACCGGTCGAGACTGTCACGGATACCTATTTCGGCGTCAGCGTTGCTGACCCCTACCGCTGGATGGAAAACGACAAAGACCCGCGCTTTGCCGAATTCATGAAGTCTGAAGGCGACTACACCACACAGGTCATGTCGCGCATCCCCGGACGCGATGCCCTGGCCGAGCGCGTGCGCGCCCTGCTCAATTCGGCGACCACGGTCTACAAGGTCAATGTGGCCGGGCCGGAAGTGTTCTATTTCAAGCAGGCACCAGGCGATCAGACGCCCAAGCTCTACACCCGCCACGGCATTCACGGCGCAGAGCGCCTGCTGGCCGACGTCAACGCGGACCCCGCAGGGGCGCATCGCAGTATCGACTGGTTCGCACCGTCGTGGGACGGCAAGCTGGTGGCCTATGGTGTCTCGACCGGAGGCAGCGAGGACAGCGTGCTGTACGTGGTACGAACTGCAGATGCAAAGATCCAGTCGGAGGCGATCGAGGGGGCACGCTTTGGTGTCACGACCTGGATGCCTGACAACCGTACCTTCTACTACCTGCGCCTGCAGCCCGTGGCCGCCGATGCACCCCCTTCGGCCAAGTACCAGAAGGTCAAACTCTATCGCCATGTGGTCGGTGTCTCGCCACAGGGGCAAGATGATGTGGCCGTGATCGGCTACCAGCTCGGCAACAATGTCGAGGTCGGCCTGACTGAACTGCCGCAGCTCGAGTTCTCGCCTGCTTCAGACTACCTGATGCTGACCGTGCAGCAGTTCGTCAAGCGCGAACTCGATGTCTACGTGATCGCAAGGAAGGACTTCAAGGGTGTCGACAGCCACTGGATCAAGGTCGCGAGTGAAGATGACGACGTGATCCGCGCCGACGTGCACGACAAGACGCTCTACCTGCTGAGCCACGAGGATGCTTCGCGCTTCAAGGTTCTGGCCTTGCAGATGGATCATCCCGACATGGCACACGCCCGGGAGATCGTGGCGCCTGGCGAGGCGGTGCTGACCGATCTGCAGATCGCCCGCGACGCGCTCTACGTGCAGCAGCTCGACGGCGGCATCGGCAAGATGCTGCGCGTCGACTACAAGAGCGGCGCGTCGGCACAGCTTCCCTTGCCGTTCAAGGGCGCCATCAGCGAGGTGGCGTTCGATCCCGAGCATGTCGGCGGCCTCTTGAAACTGACCGGCTGGACCGAGCCCCAGCTCTGGTATCAGTACGATCCCAGCAGCGCCAGGCTGACCGACACCCAATTACGCCCGCGTTCGCCGGTCGATTTTTCTGCCATCACGTCCGAAGAGGTGACCGCCACCGCAGCCGACGGCACCAAGATTCCCCTGTCCATCATTCATCGCAAGGACATGCAGCGTAACGGCAGCAACCGAACCATCCTGGAAGGCTACGGCTCTTACGGCGTCACGCTCGACCCCGCCTTTGATCCTTCCAAGCTGGCATGGCTCGAGCGCGGCAACGTGTACGCGGTGGCCCACTTGCGTGGTGGCGGAGAGTTCGGTGAAGACTGGCATCTGGCCGGACAAAAGCTCACCAAGACCAACACCATTACCGACATGATTGCCTGCGCCCAGTACCTGATCGATCAGAACATCACTTCACCGCAGAATCTGGCGGCCATGGGCGGCAGCGCAGGTGGCATCCCTGCAGGAGGCGTGCTGACGCAGCGTCCTGACTTGTTTGCCGCCATCCTCGATGATGTCGGCATGTCCGATGCGGTGCGCGTCGAGACCAGTGCCAATGGGCCGACCAACACGCCAGAGTTCGGCTCGACCAAGACCGAGGACGGCTTCAAGGGTCTGTACGCCATGAGCGCCTACCACCACGTCCAGGACCACACCGCCTACCCGGCGGTGATGTTCGTCACCGGCATCAACGATCCGCGTGTCGCGCCCTGGCAGATGGCGAAAATGGCTGCTCGCGTGCAAGCCGCCACCAGCAGCGGCAAACCCGTGCTGCTGCGGGTCGACTATGACGCCGGTCACGGCATCGGTTCCACCAAGGACCAATACGCGGCGACCTGGGCCGATCAGATGTCATTCGTGCTGTGGCAGACCGGCGATCCTGCCTTTCAGCCCCAGCCGTAGCGCAGTTTCACCAGGGCGCGCTGGCGCGAGTGCTAGAGCAGATCGTCGCCAACGATGAAGTGCTGCACCTTGAGCTGCAGGCGCTCCCACCAGTTGGAATCCGGCTCGTCATCGAACGGCGCGCTGTTGGGCCTGCCGTCTGCCCCGATCGAGGTCCATTGCGGCGTCACGCCATCTGCCTTGAGCGTCACCTGGTAGGTTCCTTCCAGGTGATCGACCTGGTAGACCGAGAGAATCATGCGCGCGAGTTCCGGGCTATGCACCGACATGCCAAGCTCGGTGTTGATCTTGGCGGAGCGCGGATCCATGTTCATCGAGCCGATCAGGACGAACTCCCGGTCGATAAAGCCCATCTTGGCGTGCAGCTGGCCTTTTGAACTGCGCAGGGCGCGCTGCATGAAGGGAATGTGCTCCAGGCGCGAGCTGCTCAGTTCGTAGACATGCGCGCCCATCTGCAGCAAGGGCGTGCGGTAGTACTCGTAGCCGACATTGACCAGCGGCTCGTCGCTGGTCGGCAGCGAATTGGTGATGACCTTGATCTCCACGCCGCGCAGGCGCAGTTCCTTGAACTCCGCGATGCCTTCGTCGCCTGGAATGAAGTAGGGTGAGAACATGATGATTTCATGTTGTGCGCTGGGCAACAGCGCCATGGCGCGGCGCCGCACGGTATCCTCGGCGGCCGCGGAATCGGCCAGGCTGAGCGACGCTTTCAGGGGTGAATCGGCGTGCGCCGTGGCAGGCGCTGCAATCCACTGCATCTGGTGGGCGTCGAGCGTCTGGCTAAACGGCAGCTGCCTGAACAGGTCCGGGCCGCTCGGCACCACCACCGGCGGTGCATGTTCAGGG
>CAZZVZ010000070.1:0-10971 GCA_964657655.1 Gammaproteobacteria bacterium
CTGTTCCAGGCTCGCGCCCTGCTGCTTTCAAAGTCTCGGGCAGACCAGCTGCAGTCGCAAACGCTGCTACTGGAGCGAAGGCTGGCGGACAGCATTCACAGTCTCGAACAGGTTCGAAGCGCCATCGACGCGTCGGGCGACGCCATCATCTGGGTCAACCGCGAGAGCATGCGCGTTACAACGGCGAATTTCGCCGCGTGTTCGCTGCTGGGCTACACCAACGACGAGTTGCTGGGTGTTTGCGCGACAAGGATCTTCGGCGGCAGCCTGAAGCGAGCCAAACGGGATTTCGATTATGCGATTGCAGGTACCGAACGCAGGGAAATCAGGGAGGCCGAATTCACGCGCAGCGACCAGACCAAGGTAACTGTCGAGGTGCACCGGTTCGCGGAGAATTCGCATGGTGACTGGTCAGTCGCGACCGTCGCTCGGGACATCTCCAAGCGCAGGGAGATCGAAGAGCGACTCTACCAGCTGGCCTACTATGACACCCTGACGGGGCTGCCCAACCGTACCCTCTTCTACAACACCCTCGAACGTACCCTGATTCGCTCCGAAGGCACGGGCTTACTGGTCGCGCTCCTGTTCATCGACCTCGATTACTTCAAGGTGGTAAACGATCGATTCGGCCATTCGATCGGCGACAGGCTGCTGGGCGAAGTCGGTGCGCGCCTGAAAACCCGGGTTGGACCAGGAGACGCCGTGGGTCGGCTCGGCGGCGATGAATTTGCCATGGCGCTTCTGTCGAGCGACAGCAAGCGGGCCATGATTGCGGCCATCGAACTGCAGGGCATTTTTGCCACACCTTTTTTCATCGATGGCCACGAGATATCGATCACGATAAGCATCGGTGTGACCTTTCACAGAGAAAGACGCTACGACGCGGATACGCTCATCAAGTATGCCGATGCTGCAATGTATCGCGCCAAACAGGCAGGCCGCAACAGAGTGCGTCTGTTCACGAGCGAAATGAACGACGAGATACAGGCCGATCAGGATCTTGAACGAGCCCTGCAACTTGCCGTGTCGAACCAGGAATTCGTGATGCACTATCAGCCGCAGTACAGCACCGCAACCAAACGCCTGACTGGTCTCGAAGCATTGCTGAGGTGGGATCGGCCCGGGCACGGATTGCTGTCACCTGAAGCGTTCATCAAGATTCTTGAATCAAGTGGACTGATCCTTCAAGTGGGGCAGTGGGTACTCGAGACGGTCTGCCACGACATTCGTCAGTGGATCGACTCGGGCGTGGATCCAGTTCCTGTGGCGGTCAACATGTCCGGACGGCAATGGAATGAGACCAACGTAGAAGAATGTGTCGTGAACTCGCTTGAAGCCTCGCTGATTCCTGCACGGCTGCTGGAACTGGAGCTGACCGAAAGCTCTTTCATGGCAGACACCGACCACACCACCAGCAGCATCAGCAATCTGCGCAAGCTCGGCGTTCGCATGGCGATCGATGACTTTGGCACAGGCTATTCGAGCCTGTCCTATCTGCGCACGTTCGCCGTCGACAGGCTGAAGATCGACATCTCGTTCATTCGCAGAATAGGGCAGCACCGCAATGATGACGCGCTGGTGCGCGCTATTATCAAGATCGCGCACAGTCTCAATCTTGAAGTCGTCGCCGAAGGGGTCGAGACGGCAAGCCAGCAGGCATTTCTCGCACGCCACCGTTGCGATCACCTGCAGGGCTATCTCTTCAGCAGTCCGCTGGACGTTATGAAGACCCAGGCGTTACTGGCTCTCGCCCAGTCAGGGCGAGCCGATGCGTCTCCTGTACTGAGTTCATCCGCACCACAAGCGGCTGCCGGCGCAGAACATCAGCAGATCTCTCAACTTCCCCAGGTCGAGCCGCCACGCCTCGCACTCAGAATCGTGCCAGGCTTGAACTGAGGGCGACTCGCTTCAAGGCGGGTGCTCACCCCGCCTTGACCACAGCGCAGTCACATCTTTGTACAAAGCAGCCAGCGGGCCGCAGTACAGCCACAGCAGACCACACATGGCGTAAAGCGCCAGCGAGGCGAAGAAGTTCGCCGAACGCATCAGCTCCAGGGCGCGCGGATCCTTGAAATGCCAGTAGGCGGCGTAGCAGCCGTCCACAGAAAGCCAGGTCAGCGCAGCAGCCATTGGCCACAGCCGATAACGTCTTTGCAGCAGCACGCGCATGCACCACGGCGCGAACAAATAGGCAAACAGCGCCATGATGATGCTGATCGGGATGTCCCAGTCAGGCGCCTCAAAATAGAACGATCCCAGAATCAAGAGGGTCAAGCCGATGCTAAGCGTGGCCAGTTTCCAGGGCCTTAAGTACTCGCGCCAATCCCGCAACAAGTCGATCATCTGCTTTCTTACCTCGCGCCTTCCTGAGTGGCGTGCGGATCAGGCTCGATTGCCGTGGCGCATAAAAAAAGAGCCTTCATGCGAAGGCTCTTCTTATTCTGCTCGACGCGTCCTGTTGCCAGGACGCGCTGCCAATATCGCTTAGAAGCGGTATTGAGCGCCGATCGTGAAGTACCGGCCGATCGCGCCGTACTGGGCGAAGGAAGGCTGATACGGGATCGCTGAGGAGTTTGTACCACCGCCATACGTCGCGTAATCAAGCGGCGCATTTTGGTTGAACAGATTCAGGATCGAAGCGTGGACCGAAAGCATCTTCGTGACCTTGTAGTTGGCATACAGATCGAACTCGGTGTAGGCCTGGATACGGCAGTACTTCGAAGGAGCGTTGCCGCCACGGAAGTAAGGCTCGTAACCGCCGTCGAGTGCATCTGCGCAGCTCAGCTGACCCTGCGAAGGATCATTCGCGCTGTAGCCACTGGTCCAGTTGGTCGTACCAGTTACCGTCAAAGGACCACGGTCATAGGTCACGCTCAGCTGAGCACGGTCACGCGGGTTGCCCGTATCGCCAGACACTTCCGAAGGACCATGCGTGCCGGCCAGTTCAAAGTTACCGGTATCGTTGAAGCCCTGAACGTAATGGAACACGTGGGTCTCGGTCAGATCGAACGTCAGCTTGCCCCAGTTGTTCCACAGGTCGAGCTTGGCGCGCGCGTCAAGGTCAACACCGCTGGTTTGAGTCTTCGATGCATTGATGTACTCAACCGGGAAGTAGGCGATCGCACCAACTGGCGGGGTTGCGGTCGTCAGGACACC
This sequence comes from Gammaproteobacteria bacterium, assembly GCA_964657655.1. GTDB lineage: Bacteria > Pseudomonadota > Gammaproteobacteria > Burkholderiales > Burkholderiaceae_D > CAJCIC01. Next base: position 3,157 of record CAZZVZ010000070.1, read on the forward strand.
TGCAGCGTTGACGTAAGGCTCAGGAACTGGTGCGCTACGAACCGCGCCCGTGCCAAAGGTGACAACTTCGCCGAAGAAGTTAGGATCAGCCGACGCACCGACGATCTGGTTGTTGATCGTGATGTTGTAGTAGTCGAGCGAGACGCTATAACCCTTGATTGGCTCAATGATCAGGCCAGCCGTGTACGAATGCGACTTCTCTGGCTTCAGGTTCGGATTCGAAGCCTGCAGGAAAATCGGCTCTTTGGTACATTCGTTGACGTAGTTGCCAGGAGCAACCACGGCAGCACCGTTCGGGCACAGGATCGGGTCTGGGAACGAGCCAATCAGGAACGATTCGCCAGCATTGCCGTTCTCAGCAGGGTTCGGAGCACGGAAACCTTCAGCATAGGTACCGCGGAAGGCGATCTGTTCGATCGGCGTGATCTTGAAGCCGAACTTCGGATCGGTGCTGCTGAAAGAACCAGCGTAGCTATCATGGCGGATTGACGCGTCGACTTCGAGCCACTTGAACACTGGCGCTGCAAGTTCGCCGTACACAGCAGCGACGTTCTGCGTGCCGACCGCGTAGGCGTTGTTACCAGGTACGAAGCCGTTGGCAACTGCAGGAGGAGCCTCAGCGTCGAGGTCCTGATGACGGTAGTCGAAGCCGATACCAACCGACAGCGGACCGCCTGGCAGTTGATACACGTCACGCGATGCTTCTGCAGTGATGTACGACAGCTGGTTATCTGCCTTGCCTTGAATCGTCGGGAAGACTGCGTTCACCGAAGCGGCCGAGTTCTTGTAGAAATTGGTACCGACCAGGAACGGGTTCGCGGCGTTGTTAAACGCAGTGTTCATCGCCGCGTAATCGATAGCGCGTTCTGTCGTATAGATCAGGTTCTCGCCATAACCACCCGAGAAGGTCAGATCCCAACCGAACAACGAGCCGGTCAAATCGACTGCGAAGCGATAGTTCTGTGAATCTTCCGACGAGCTGGCCAGCACCGGGAACTGCACATTCATGAATGCAGGGCCACCCGTGTTGTTACCTGGATAGGTGGTTGGAACCGTAACAATAGTTCCCGTGCCACCAGGAGCATAGATCGCAGGAGGAATGCCGGGACCGACTTGAGTCGACACGTAGGGCGACGGTCCAGGAGCCGAGAAGTTGCCGGTGTTGGTGGCCGTGTGCTCGTCAAACAGTGAGGCCTTGGCAGCGAGCTGCCAGCCGCCACCCAGGTTCTGGGTGAAGGAACCGAGAACGTTGATGTTCTGGGTCGGCGTTTGGATAATGACGTTGCTCGGACCTGCCGGGCACAGACCCGCGTAGTAGATGGTCGCATTGCAACCGGGCAGGAACGTCACCGGCGACGCCGTATTGGCTGGCGTGGTCAGATAACCGGTGGTCGATGAAGCCAGGCCGCCGTTGTAGCCCGTCGGCGCATAGCCGTACAGGTTGTTGCCGCCTTGGCTGGTAAAGTCTTTTTGAGCCAGATACGGACGGTTCGAAACCGGAATAGCGTCCTGCTCGCGATATTCAAGAGCGATGTAGGCGTTATGTCCATCAGCGTCGAGATCACCAAAACCGTAGGTACCAGTGGCATGACGCATACGGCCGTCAGCGTACTTCGAGATACCGTATTCGGCGCTGACTTCACCACCAACGTAGCTCTTCTTCAGAATCACGTTGATAACGCCGGCGATGGCGTCTGAACCGTAAATCGATGAAGCGCCGTCTTTCAGCACTTCGATACGGTCGATGGCTTCCAGCGGGATCTGGCTGACGTCAACGAAACTACGTTCGCCGTCATCCGACAATGCATTTGGTGCAGGACGGTGTCCGTCGATCAGCACAAGCGTCGCGCCGACCGTCAGGCCGCGCAGAGCAATACCCGATGCGCCAGCGGCGAACGCGCCACCGAACGACTGGGACAGGGTACCTGCACCGTTTGCGGTGAGGTTGTGCAAAACGTCAGAAACGTCGGTGTAACCCGACTGCTTGATCTCGTCGAGCGTGATCACCTGGACAGGACTTGGGGTCTCCGTATCGGCACGGCGCAGATTCGAACCCGTGACCGTCACGCGATCCAGGCTTTGGTCAGTCGGCGTCGTGTCTTGCTGCGCATGTGCGACGCCACACGTGGCGAGGACCGCAGCTGCTAGCGTCAACCGCCGAAACCCGAAAATCGAGCCGGCCTGGGACGTCTGTTTATGCATTTACATTCTCCAAGTGACAAAATGAAATAACTGATCCAGCCCCGAAAGGAACTCGCGAACAAAAGCGGTCCGGATTCAATGAAAGAAAGGCTAACAAGAATTGAGAAAATGCACATTCAGGACGTTCGAGTTTTGGTCAAAATGACTCGTAAACGCCTTTTTTATGTCTCGTTTTTAAGACAAACGAGTGACAAATCCGTCACGCCTTGGCCAATTGGTCGCTGCACTGCCGCAAATTTTCCGACTGTCGTCAATTCCGGCCCGCTCATCGTCAAACGCACCAATTCGGCGCATTTGCAGAGCGCCAGCGATACTGTCCACGCTTGCGCTTCCGTGACTGCGCCGATTTTATGAATTCCGAAGTGTTTTTTGGGAGCCCGTCTTGCCGCTAGCAGTGCACGTCACCCTGATTGCCGGGGTCGCTCAGAACGGTGTCATCGGCCGCAACAACCAGCTGCCGTGGCGCCTGGCCGAGGACCTGCAGTTCTTCAAGCAGGCCACCCTGGGTCACCCGATCGTGATGGGCAGGAAGACCTACCAGTCGATTGGCCGACCCCTGCCGGGACGGCGCAACCTGGTGGTCACGCGCGACCTGCAAAACGCAATCGAGGGCGTCGAACTGTGCGACTCGCTCGAGAATGCGCTGACGCGCTGTGCGCCGGGAGACGAGGTGTTCGTGATCGGTGGTGCAGGTCTTTTCACCGAGGCACTGCGTTGGGCCGACCGGTTGCTGATCACCGAAATCGCCCGAAGCTACCAGGGCGATACCTATTTCCCGAGCATTCCTGGTGACTTCAAGGAAACCAGCCGGACCGAAAGCCATTCAGCCGCCGATCCGACGCTCGCCTTCGCCTTCGTGGAATATCGCCGACCAAAGCCCGAAGGGGTTGTGATGGCAAGTTGACGGGCTATCCGGCGCGCACGCAGTCGACAAACCAGCGCATCTGCCCGTCGATCTCCTTTTCCACCAGGCCATGGATGTCCGTCTCGAATCCCGGGAACGCGCCATTGAATTTGCGTGCGAACTTGAGATACTCGACGATGGTGCGGTTAAAGCGCTCGCCGGGAATCAGCAGCGGAATGCCCGGCGGGTAGGGCGTCAGCAGTACCGTCGTGATGCGGCCTTCGAGCTGATCGATCTCGACCCGGTCCATCTCGCGATGCGCCATCTTGGCGTATGCGTCTGAAGGTTTCATGGCCGGCTCCATGTCCGACAGGTACATCTCGGTCGTGACGCGGGCCACGTCATGCGATTTGTACATGCCATGAATCTGCTGACACAAATCGCGCAGACCAACCTTGTCGTAGCGCGGATAGGCAACGCAGAACTCGGGCAGGATGCGCCACAACGGGGCGTTCTTGTCGAAGTCATCCTTGAACTGCTGCAATGCGGTCAACAGCGTGTTCCATCGGCCCTTGGTGATGCCGATCGTGAACATGATGAAGAATGAATAGAGCCCGGTCTTCTCAACGATCACGCCGTGCTCGGCGAGATACTTAGTGACGATGGCCGCCGGAATTCCAGTCTCTGCGAACTGACCGGAAACGTCGAGCCCGGGGGTGACGATGGTCGCCTTGATGGGATCGAGCATGTTGAAGCCATCAGCCAGCGCCCCGAAGCCATGCCACGGCTCATCTGCGCGCAGCATCCAGTCCTCCTGGGTGCCGATGCCGTCTTCTTCCAGCGCGTCTGGTCCCCACACCTTGAACCACCAGTCGAGTCCGAACTCGTCGTCGACCTTGCGCATGGCACGACGAAAATCGAGCGCCTCCAGAATGCTCTCTTCGACCAGCGCGGTGCCTCCTGGCGGCTCCATCATGGCAGCTGCGATATCACACGATGCGATGATCGCGTACTGCGGACTGGTCGAGGTATGCATCAGATAGGCCTCGTTGAACACGCTGGTATCGAGTTTGTGATTTTCAGACTCGGCCACCAGAATCTGCGACGCCTGTGACAGACCGGCCAGCAGCTTGTGGGTCGACTGGGTCGAGAAAATCATCGAATCGCGCGTGCGTGGACGATCTCTTCCGATCGCATGCATATTGCGATAGAAGTCATGGAAGGTGGCGTGCGGCAGCCACGCCTCGTCGAAGTGCAAGGTGTCGATTTTTCCGTCCAGCAGCGCCTTGATCGACTCGACGTTGTAGAGCACACCATCGTAGGTCGATTGCGTGATGGTCAGGATGCGCGGCTTGACCGAGCCACCACGCTCCAATACGGCGCGCGCAAATGGATTGGCGGCAATCTTGCGCTCGATCGTCTCGAGCGAAAACTCCTCGATCGGAATCGGACCGATGATGCCGAGGTTGTTGCGCTTGGGTGACAGGAACACCGGAATGGCACCGGTCATGGTGATGGCGTGCAGGATCGACTTGTGGCAGTTGCGATCGACCACCACGATGTCGTCGGGCGCGACGTTGGCATGCCACACCATCTTGTTCGAAGTCGATGTGCCGTTGGTGACGAAGTAGCAATGGTCGGCGCTGAAAATGCGGGCCGCGTTGCGCTCCGACGCGGCCACAGGGCCGGTGTGATCGAGCAGCTGTCCGAGTTCGTCGACCGCGTTGCAAACGTCGGCGCGCAGCATGTTCTCACCAAAGAACTGATGGAACATCTGGCCGACCGGTGATTTCAGGAACGCCACCCCGCCCGAATGACCCGGGCAGTGCCACGAGTACGACCCATCCTGCGCGTAATGCACCAGCGCGCGAAAAAACGGCGGCGCCAGTCCATCGAGGTAGGAACGGGCTTCGCGGATGATGTGACGCGCGACGAACTCGGGCGTGTCTTCAAACATGTGGATGAAGCCATGCAGTTCGCGCAGCACATCGTTTGGAATGTGGCGCGAGGTACGTGTCTCGCCGTAGATGAAGATCGGAATGTCGGCGTTCTTGAAGCGGATCTCTTCGATGAAGGCGCGCAGCGAGCGCAGCGCGATTTCCATCTCCTCCTGCGAACCACCACCGAACTCTTCGTCGTCGATCGACAAGATGAACGCCGAGGCGCGAGACTGCTGCTGGGCGAACTGCGACAGGTCGCCGTAGCTGGTCACGCCGAGCACTTCCATGCCTTCGCTCTCGATCGCGTCGGCGAGCGCGCGGATGCCAAGCCCGGAGGTGTTTTCGGAGCGGAAGTCCTCGTCGATGATGACGATCGGAAAGCGAAATTTCATGTGGTGTCCTAAGGCCGAAACGCTCGGCCGAAAGCGCAGCCCGGCCTAGTCTAGCCGTGCCATGCGTCAATTGGGTTGCGGGGTCCCTGCGCTAGGCGTCAGGTCTTGGGCAGAGTCACGCCGGTTTGGCCTTGGTACTTGCCACCGCGATCTTTGTATGAGGTCTCGCACACTTCATCGCTCTCGAAGAACAGCACCTGGGCCACACCCTCGTTGGCGTAGATCTTGGCCGGCAGCGGCGTGGTGTTGGAAAACTCGAGCGTGACAAAGCCTTCCCACTCGGGCTCGAACGGGGTGACGTTGACGATGATGCCGCAACGCGCGTAGGTGCTCTTGCCAAGACATACAGTCAGGACCGAGCGGGGAATACGGAAATACTCCACCGTGCGCGCCAGCGCGAACGAGTTGGGCGGAATGATGCAGACCTCGCCTCGAAAGTCGACGAACGACTTCTCGTCGAAGTTCTTGGGATCGACGATGGTGCTGTTGATGTTGGTGAAGATCTTGAATTCATCGGCACACCTGATGTCGTAGCCATAGCTCGACGTGCCATAACTGACAATCTTGTGCTCGCCGTTAAAGCGCACCTGACCGGGCTCGAACGGCTCGATCATGTTGTGCTCCTGCGCCATGCGCCGGATCCAGCGGTCGGACTTGATACTCATGACACGGCGCCTTCGACTTCAAAGAGCCGGAATTGTCGACAAGAACCCGGCAAAACACAAGCGCGAATCACGCTGCGCATGAAACCGGTCTGCTCAGCTTTCCTCCGGCTGTTAAAATTGCCCTCCCCTGTCGTCCCACGCCGCCTCACCCGCCTGCCTTGTCCATGTCGCGTTCCCTGTTTGTCACTACCGCCCTGCCCTACGCCAACGGACCTTTTCACATCGGCCACATGATGGAATACATCCAGGCCGATATCTGGGTGCGCTTCATGCGGCTCAACGGCCACGCGGTGCACTTTGTCTGTGCGGATGACGCGCATGGCGCGCCGATCATGCTGCAGGCCGAAAAGGAGGGCATCACGCCCAAGCAGCTCGTGTCGCGCATTGCTGCCCAGCGTCCTGAGTGTCTCGACGGTTTCAATATTTCGTTTGACCACTGGCACAGCACCGACAGCAAGGAGAACGTCGAGCTGTCGCAGTCGATCTATCGCAAGCTGAGAGACGCAGACCTGATCGGCACGCGCACCATCGAGCAGTTCTTCGATCCGGTCAAAGAGATGTTCCTGGCTGACCGCTACATCCGGGGCGAATGCCCCAACTGCCATTCGAAGGACCAGAATGGCGACAATTGCGAGGTATGTGGCACCGTCTATGCACCCACCGATCTGATCGATCCGGTGTCGGCTCTGACCGGCGCCACGCCCGTGCTGCGTTCCTCGGAACACTACTTCTTCAGGCTCTCGGACCCGCGCTGCCTGGCGTTCCTGCGCGAGTGGACCACAGCCGGACATCTTCAAGACGAAGTGCGCAACAAGGCCAGGGAATGGCTGGTGGATGACGAAAACGGCGTCAGCAAGCTGACCGATTGGGACATTTCGCGCGACGCACCGTATTTCGGCATACCGATCCCTGATACCCAAGACAAGTACTTCTATGTCTGGCTCGATGCGCCGGTCGGTTACCTGGCATCGCTCAAGGCGTACTTTGACAGTGGCAAGGCCGCCCAGACGACTGGTACGACGCAAAGCTTCGAGCAGTTCATGAGCGACCCGACCACCGAGCAGGTGCATTTCATCGGCAAGGACATCATCTACTTCCATACCCTGTTCTGGCCGGCCATGCTGCATTTTTCGGGGCGCAAGGCACCCAACATGGTGGCCGTGCACGGTTTCTTGACCGTGTCGGGCGACAAAATGAGCAAATCGCGCGGCACCGGCATCTCGCCGGTGCGCTTTCTGCGCGAGGGACTCAATCCCGAGTGGCTGCGCTATTACCTGGCCACCAAGCTGACCAGCCGGGTGGAGGATCTGGACTTCAACCCGGACGATTTCGTGGCGCGCGTCAACAGCGATCTGGTGGGCAAATACGTCAACATCGCAAGCCGCAGCGCCACGTTCCTGGCGCGCCACTTTGACGGGGCGCTGCGCGAGATCGCACAAGACGCGCAATGGCTTGCGCTCGACGCGAAAGGCATGGGAGCCGGCATCCGCGCCGATCTCGAGGCGCGCGATGACGCGCGTGCGTTGCGCAGCGCCATGGCGTTCGCCGATGCCCTGAACCAGCTGTTTGACGCTGCCAAACCGTGGGAGCTGGCCAAGGATGAAGCGCATCATGGCGAGTTACAGCGGGTGTGCTCTATCGCCATGACGGGCTTTGCCCACCTGACGCTCTGGCTCAAGCCGGTCTTGCCCCAACTGGCACAAAAAGCCGAGACCTTCCTCAACTGCGGCCCACTCAACTGGATTGACGCCATTTCGGTACAGAAGATAGCC
>CAZZVZ010000071.1:0-5600 GCA_964657655.1 Gammaproteobacteria bacterium
GAGACCACCTGGTGGCCCCACCACTGATGAGCTACCTCGTGGGCGGTCACGTAGTACACCAGGTCGATCTGCGCCGGGTCCCGCCGATCGACAATGAAACCGATATCTTCAGAAAACGGGATGGTGTTGGCAAAGGACTGGGCAAAGCTCGCATAACGCGGGAATTCGAGAATGCGCAATTGCTCGAACTGGTAGGGACTGAAATTGGCGGTGTAGTAGTCGAGTGATTTCTGGGCCGCCAGAATCATGTGCTGCACGTTGAACATGTGCTCGGGAGACGAGTACACCGTGATCGGCACGCCATGCCAGTCTCCTTTGGTCTGCTGCCAGCTCGAGGACTGGAACGAGAAGTAGTTGAGGATCGGCTGATCGAGCTTGTAGTGGTAGTAGTGACGCCCGTCTTTTTCCCAGTCGGCAACGAGATATCCCGGTGCCAGGGCGATCTGGTCATCGCTGGTCGAGAGTGTGGCATCGAACGTCACCCAATCGGCATCGGGCCCGATTTCATTGGTGGCGCGCGCGGCAACGTCTTCGAGTGGCTTGAAACGCTCGGGCTCGCCCAGACCGCGCTTGCGCCGCTCGTTGCGATCGGTGAGCTGCGACTGGTGGTCGTAGCCAAGCTGCGGAAACACGTCCATGTTGTTGAAGAACGTGCCGTTGAGGTTGTACTCGTCGGGCGCATCGTCATTGGTAAAGCCCCGATGTTCGACGGTGACCGTGAAGTCGAGCGGCATGGTTTCGCCAGGCTCGAGCGGCCGGTCGAGCTTCAAAATCTGCACCCCGTGGCTGTCGTCATTGACTTCAGTCTTGTAACTCGGCAACCCGGACACTGTGGTCGGGAAATGCGCCGAATTCTGCTTTTCCCGATCGAGTGCATTGGTTTGGATGAAAAGGGTATCAATCGGCGTGCTCTGGCGATTGATCAGGTCGTAGTGACCGTGGATCAGAACCCGGCGTTCGGCCGGATACATGTCCACGCTCGCCGAAACGCTGGTGATCTTGGGTTGCGGAAGATCCATGTATTTGCGGTAGGACTTCTCGTACTCGGCGCGCAGATCGTCCATCTTGTTGGACGGACGGTAGACGTTGAGCACTGTGGTGTTGTAGTAGATCCATGCCCCGCTTGCCACAAAGCCTGCCACCGACAGCGCCAGCGCCAGCCCGGCAGGACCACGCTTCAATGCGCTCGTCGCGCCCCTCACGCGCAACCGAAACGGCTGCACCAGGCCCCTGATCCAGAACACGCTGGCCAGCAACAGTGCAGACAGGACGAAGCAGCTCCAGTAGACAATCAGCCAGGCCCAGCCGCGCAGGAAGTGTCCATAGCCATTGAGGTCTGAATACTGCAGCGTGGGCAGATCGATGGGCCGGTAAAGCTTCATTCCCAGATGCATCGGCGTGAATGCCAGCGGCAAGATGATGATCAGCACCACCGCCAGGTAACCCATGAACTTGCTGTTGCTGAGCACCTGGAATGCGATACCAAGCAGGCCGAGCAGGATGAACGGCACAGCTTCAATCAGCTCGCCCTTGACGTACAGCACCGGCTGCAGATCGACGCCTCCCCTGATCAGTTGAAACAGCATGGTCTCGCCGATGCCGGCCGACATGAACAGCAGCACCACCACCACGAGCGAAAAGCAGTGCGCCAAGAGGGGCGCCCAGTTGGGCACGGGCAAGGCATCCATCACGTCGGAAATCCTGGCCTGGCGCTCCTTGAAGACCAGCTCGCCGCCATAGAAGGTCACGATGATGGCCAGCATGAAATTGTAGGCGCCGGCAATATCGCCCAGCATCAGCCGGGTCACCGGGTAAAGACGCGTATCAAGGGGATCATTGCCGACGATCACCGAGGCCAGCAGGTTGCCGAGCGCAAGCAGCAGCATGACAAGGAAAGGTGCGCTCCTAAGGATCGACCAGGTGTCGAACGCGAGGATGCGAAGGCACTGGGTCCAGCCGGTGCCCAAGGTAAACGTCGGCTTGATCGGCGTGACCAGCCCAGCCTCGGCCCGCTGCTCGAGGGCCAGTGGCTTGGCTGCGCGCTGGAACCAGGCCCGTCCGGTGCCCGCTCGATTGGGCTTGAACAGCCTGACCGTGATGGCAAACAGCAGCACGGTGGCCGCAAGCCAGACCAGACGGTTGACCAGCAGAAAGCTGGCCAGCGCCGGCAGGTGATTATTGGCTTCGACGATGGTGTCGTATTTCACCATCTGGTTGACGGCACTCAGCCCGAACGGGTCCATCAGGGCGGCCACCCAGTCATGCTCCATGTGACGGGCCAACTGGTTCGCCGTCTGGCTCAGCGTCAAGAGCACCACCACGCCGACGTACACCTGCAGGATCGAGCGCGTGAGCGCCGCAAGCAGCATCAGCAGCGCGCTCATGAAGAGCAGATTAGGCACCACGATGACGGCGAAAGCGTACAGATAATCGGTCGGGCGAAACGGCCCGAAACGCGCCGGATCGAGGCTGGAGCCGAATTGACCCATGGCGATGCCGATCGAGATCAGGATGAAGATCGACAGACAGGCCGTGAATCCCGCCAGAAAGCGACCGAACAGGTAGTCACGTTTCTTCATCGGGGTGGCAAAGATCATCTCCGAGATGCCGATTTCGCCATCGCGAAGCACCGCACCTGCGATGAAAATCGTGACGATGAAAAGGGCGAGAATCGAGAAAACCCCGAGGAAACGCACGATCACGATCGGTGCATTGCGATGGATATTGCCAAGCGCCCCGCCGATCACGACGGCATCCGACGAGGTGGCAAAGTAGGCCATCAGTCCGAACACGGCGCCAGACACCCACAGCAGCGGCTGGCGCAGCTGGTATTTCAGGTCGAAACGAAAAAATTCACGCCACATTGAAATGCTCCTAGTGGCCCAGCACGGCTGCCGCAGGAGCATCCGACTGACGCAGCCGCAGGAAATAGACGTCCTCGAGGTTGGGCTCGTGCAGCACAAACCCCTCGTCGGGCTGCGTATCTGCAAACACGTGGATCTGCGGCAGTCCTCCAACCAGCTTGCTGGACAGCACGTGAAGGCGCTCGCGGTAATCGGCCAGCACCTCCGGCGCAACACGCTTGCGCCATACCTTGTGGCGCAGTTCTTCGATGGCATCCTGCGGTTCGCCCTGCAGCAGCACCCTGCCCTTGACGATCATCGCCATGCGCGGACACAGGTCGGTCACGTCATCGACGATATGGGTCGATAGGATCACCACCACGTTATTGCCGATTTCGGCCAGAAGATTGAGGAAACGATTGCGTTCTTCAGGGTCGAGCCCGGCAGTCGGCTCGTCGACGATCACCAGCCTCGGTGCGCCAAGCAGTGCCTGGGCAATGCCGAAGCGCTGCCGCATGCCACCCGAGAAGGTGCCGAGCTTGCGCTTTCTCACATCCCACAGATTGGTCTGTTTGAGCAGCGCCTCCACCATGTCGCGCCGCTCGCCGCGCCCGGTCAGCCCCTTGAGAACCGCGATGTGATTGAGCAGATCGAGGGCGCTGACCTTTGGGTAGAGACCAAAATCCTGCGGCAGAAAGCCAAGCTGTCTGCGCAATGACTCGGAGTCCTTGAGCACGTCGAGCTCGCCAAAGCGGATGCTTCCGCTGTCGGGCTCCTGCAGTGTGGCGATGGTGCGCATCAGCGAGGATTTGCCGGCGCCATTGGGCCCGAGCAGGCCGAACAGGCCGAACGGGATCTCGAGGCTTACGTCCTTTAGCGCATGCACGCCATTGGCATAGGTCTTGTTCAAGCCTTCGATCTTCAACATATGTGTTCCCTGTAATAGTCGGGGTGCAGCTTGCCTAGAGGCAGTCCAGTGTGCCGCGCCTATTCTGGCAGCGGCAGCAGCAGCGCGCGGTGAATTTGCGACGACCTGCGCGAAAAGCGCCTCGAAGTGCAGCAATTGTCGATCAGTTGCCGGCCAGCAGGCGCTAAGGCTCTATCCGGCCGCAAAATCTGCACGTGACGCGGCGCGGGCGATGAAATACATGTCGACGTCGCCCTTGCCCTTGGCGTTGACCTTGCCGCGGTATTCGCCGGCGAACTGATGACGGATCAGGTCGTAAGTGTAGGCCGAGACGTTGAGGCGGCCGGCGGCGCCGGCACTTTCCATGCGGCTGGCGATATTGACGGTATCGCCAAAAATGTCATAGGCAAATTTGCGTTTGCCGACGATGCCTGCCACGACCGAGCCGGAATGGATGCCAGCGCGCATCTCCCACTTGATCGAGGCCGACTGGTTACGTTGTGCGATGAATTCGAGCATGCGCAATGCCGCTTCGGCGCAACGCACGGCGTGGTCCTCGCACTCCACCGGCAACCCGGCGACGATCATGTACGAGTCGCCGATGGTCTTGATCTTTTCGACACCCACCTGATCGAGGATGTCGTCGAACGAGCGGAAGATTTCATTGAGCTCATGCACCAGCCGGTCAGCCGGCAGCGACGACACCACGGTGGTGAAGCCGCGAAAATCAGTAAACAGCACGGATGCGTGATCGTAACGCTTGGGCTGTGTGGTGCCGCTCAATTTCAGTTCCGAGGCGATTTCGTCCGGCAGGATATTCTGCAGCAGCCTGTCTGATCTGCTCTTTTCTTCCACCAGGTCGCTGGTGCGGACGGCCACCTCGCGTTCCAGGTCGATGCGCTGCTGGTTGATCAACGTGTCACGGTCGCGCAGGTTCTGGATGATGCGGGCGCTGACCTCTTCCTGCAGCGACTTCATGCGGTTCGCGAGCGCGAGCGAAAAGATCAGGGCCTCGATGGCCGAGCACACCCACAGCGTCTGGTAGCTCAGGACCACGAGGAAGGCGTGCCGGCTATCGATATCCACGTCGATCCAGCTATGGTTGGAGGCCGTTTCCCACAAGGCGCCAAGGCACAGCAGCAGTTGCCCCGCGAGCAGAAACTTGGCCGGAGCAAAGCCCTGTCTTACGGCGACAATACTGGCCAGCAAACTGACAGGCCCCGACGTCACAAAGCCGGCGTAAGCGATCGGCACCCACCACATTTGCGGCAAGAAACCAAGGGCAAAGCCAATGATGAGTAGCGCGCCCGGTAACAGGAAGAGGCGGTCCCAGCGGCCCAGGCGGGACGGCGTATCGAGAAACGTCCGGGTGAACATGATGAGGCAAAGCCACATCGCGGCGTCGGCGAAGTGACCCACGATTCGGCCGAACAGCAGGTGCTGCGAGGAAATGAGGTTTGCCAGCATCACGCGGCCACTGGAACCGGTGAAGGACAGCGCCATCATCAGCAGGTACAGGCAGTACCAGCGGTAGCTGCGGTCTCGGGTGGAAACAGCAATCAGGAGATTGTAGATTGCCAGACCGACCAGAGCGCCGACCAGCAAGCCGCGCGCGATGCCGAGCGAGACGTCTTCTTCCAGATCCGTGATCAGTGCACTGAACGTCAGCCCGGCATGCGTCGTAAATACGAATCGATGATCCCGCTTCAGCCTCGCATACACGGTCACCGCTTCGTCACCCGCGAGGCGAAAGTTGGGGTGCGGGACCTCGTCATGCTGGGAGGTTTGAGCGTCTTCGCCGCCCTCAGCGAGCATTTGCACCGACTGGTCGGCGCGCACCACCCAGATGT
>CAZZVZ010000071.1:5610-10957 GCA_964657655.1 Gammaproteobacteria bacterium
GTCAAACAGAGATAGATTTGACCCGGCCTGGACCTGGGTCATCACGGCGCTGCCCGACGAATTTCGCAGGGTGACCATGATCCAGCAGAACGTCATGCAATCGCGCGGCGCAGAGGATGGTATGGCTGGCTTTGCCAACAGATCCTTGACCTGTTCGAAGTTGTACGCGCCGGTCGGATCATCGACGAAGATGGCGTTGTCAGCACCGGTTTCGGCTGCGGTCTGCCCATCGAACACCAGCGGCGCTTGTGCCGCGCACAGCAGCGGCAGCCCGAGCAAGGTGCCAGCAAGGAGCGCCCAGAACAACGGCCGGCTACGGAACTTGCCGGTCAAGAATTCAATCAAGTCAGAACTTCCTGCGCGTTTGCAACGTCGAGAATGCCTGGCATGAGTGCCCTGGCCACCCGATTATGCAGCGCCTGCACAGGCCGGACAATGTTTCAGCCAGCACCCGGGTGGAAAAACGTCGCCCCTATTTGCGTCCGGCGTCGCCCAGCGGCAGCGATTTCCCGTCGATCGTGCGGATCTCAAGCGCCATGACGTCGAGTTCGTCCACGCAGCCGAGATTGACGCGATAGCCGTCTTGATTGTCGTGTCCGTCCCCGATGTAGGTGAATACGCCGCATACGCGGCAGAAGTAATTGTTGAGCACGTGTTCGTTCCAGAGGTAGACGCCCACGTCGTCGCGGTTTGCATGTGGAAAAAAATCCCGTCTCGGAATATATTTTGGGGAAAGGACCGCGCCACGCCGCACGCACAGCGAGCAGTCGCAGCGCGCACCTTGCACAATCGGCTCGCTTTCGAACGAAAAACGCACCCTCCCGCAGTGACAGTGACCGTGATAAAGCATAAAGCTCGCTCTCCGAGATGCATGAAGGCGCCCGTGCCTTCAATCGAACCCCCAGGATTCTAGCGCTCATGAAAAAATTCAAGGCAAAGCTGGCTGCACGCGGACCAAACGGTGCCTGGGTGTTCCTCGAGATCCCGTTCAATGTCGAGGAGGCGTTCGGCAGCAAGGCACGCGTCCGTGTGCGTGGCACAGTCAACGGCTTTGCCTTTCAGAACTCGCTGCTGCCGCAAGGTGACGGCACTCACGCCATGGCGTTCAGCAAGGAGTTGCAGGCTGGCGCTAAGGCTGCTGCTGGAGATCAGGTGTCGGTGTCGATGGAGGTTGACCTAAGTGAACGCACCGTCGCAGTTCCAAAGGAACTGAGCGAAAGCCTGGCGGCGGCCAAGGCAAAAGCCGCATTCGACGCCTTGAGCTATTCACACAGGAAGGAATTCGCCGACTGGGTTGCGAGCGCCAAACAGGCCGAGACACGCGAGCGCAGAGCGCAGAAGTCGGTCGCCATGGTGCTCGAGAAGCGGCATATCAACTAGCCAATCCAGCGCAGCTCCTTCTTGCTTTCATGAGTTCCGCTCAACCATTCATGATGACCGGGCCGTAGAGGCGCGCAGCGTTACGGCCTAAAATAGCATTGGTGGCCGGTGTCTGGCGCTGCGACGTGAGGCGCCCACCAATCGCAAATCGACCAGGCCGAACCGTATCCGGGTGCTGTCGCCCAAGCCAGACTCCCTTCATCTCGAACGCGCGCCTGATCGCTGTTGGGCCGCGTCAATTGACTCGAACCATATGACAACCCATCGCATCGCAGTGATCGCAGGAGACGGCATCGGCCGCGAAGTCATGCCCGCCGGGCTTGCCGTCCTGGAAGTAGCCGCCCGCCTGTACCACATCGACCTTGAACTCCAGACCTTCGACTGGAGCTGCGATCGTTACCAGACCCACGGCAACTGGATGCCAGACGACTGGTTCGAGCAGCTCAGTGGCTTTCAGGCGATCTATTTTGGCGCGACCGGATGGCCGGCCAAGGTCCCTGACCATATTTCGCTGGGCGATTCGATTATCAAGTTTCGCAGGCGTTTCGATCAGTACGTCAACCTGCGACCGGTGCGCCTCGTGCCAGGCATCGAGTCACCGCTGGCCAAGATGAAAGTGGGCGACATCGACTACTACGTGGTACGTGAAAACACCGAAGGCGAATATTCCTCGATGGGCGGGCGCATGTTCGCCGGCACCGAGCGCGAGTTCGTGATCCAGGAGGCGGTATTCACGCGCACAGGGGTCGACCGCATCATGAAATATGCATTCGAGCTGGCGCAAAGCAGAGCGCGCAAGCGCATTGCATCGGCCACCAAGTCGAATGGTATTGCCATCACCATGCCCTACTGGGATGAGCGATTTGCCGAGATGGCCAAGAACTATCCGGAGGTGGCCACCAGCCAGTACCACGTCGATGGCCTGACCATCCAGCTGGTGCTCAATCCGCAGCGCTTCGATGTCATCGTCGCGTCCAACCTGTTCGGCGACATCCTCTCTGACCTCGGACCGGCCACCACCGGCACCATCGGCATCGCCCCTTCGGCCAACATCAACCCAGAAGGCCTGTTCCCGTCGCTGTTCGAGCCGGTGCATGGCTCGGCGCCTGACATTTACGGCAAGGAAATCGCCAATCCACTGGGACAGATCTGGTCGGCTGCCATGATGCTCGAGCATCTTGGCCATGGTGCAGCAGGCGCGGCGATCGTAGCCGCCATCGAAGCCGTGCTGCAGGATCGTGATGCGCCGCGCACGCCTGACCTGGGTGGCACAGCCCGCACCTCCGACCTGGGCCGCGCCGTGGCAGCGGCCGTCAAAGCAAGCTAATGCACGGCACTTGGTCAGGCCGACGCGTCACATGCGGCGCTCGCTTCGCACTGCTCGCGCAGCATTTGCGAGGGCAAACCGACCAGCACGCTCAAGCCACCGGCACGATCACAATTGAGACCGTGGACAGAGCATTGGGCACGCACCGATCACGCACGGCACGGCGAACAGCAGACCGAGTCCTCAGCAATCGCGTGGTGCTTGCCAAAGAGGCCGCGGCGCCACTGCTCGACTTCACGCGGCCTGACGCCCCCTGCCGGCAAGCGGGATAATGCCGGCGTCGTCACCCCACTTTTGTCCTGATGGCTTCAGAACTCAACGTCACGGCACTGTTTGCAGAGGCGATGCGGCTGGCCCGGCTGGGCCAGCCTGCTGCTGCCGAGAACTGCCTGCGCCAATGCCTTGCCGTCATGCCGGGCAGCACCATGCTGCTCGGCAATCTGGCCGCGCTCTTGATCATGCAGCACAAATACCAAGATGCCCGACTCAGCATCGAACAGCTGCTGGCCATCGATGCCGGCGTCGCCGAGGCATGGCTCAACCTGGGCATCATCGAAGAAGAGCAGCGCAGCGATTTCGAGGCAGCGCTCAGACATGTCGATCAGGCGTTAGCGCTGCGCGCCAACTATCCAGAGGCGCATTACAACCGCGCCAACCTGCTGGCCCGGATGCGCCGGCTCGACGAGGCGATCGCGAGCTACCGCGAGGCCATAAGACTTGCGCCCGACTACCTCGACGCCCTGCACAATCTGGCCAACACCTGGCGCAGCGCCAGGCAGCCAGAACGCGCGCTCGAGGCCTTCAACGCTGCCATCAGGCTCAAGCCGAGCGCCGATCTGTATGCCAATCGTGGCTACGTGCTGCGGGATACAGGTCAGTTCCAGGCTGCCATCAAGAGTTTCGACAAGGCATTGCAGCTCGACGCTGCAGCGCCGGAGTGTCGCGGCATCAGGTTGCACACCAAGGCTCAGATCTGCGACTGGAGCCACTGGCAGGGCCAGCTGGAAGAACTGACGGACAGCATCGTGCGCGGTGAGCTGGCCTCGCCGCCCCTTTGCGTGCTGCACCTGCTTGACTCCGCAGCGCTGCAAAGAAGCGTGGCCGAGCGCTGGACCGCGCGCAACCATCCAGCTGACCACGCGCTCGGTGCAACACTGCCGCGACAGCACCAGGGACCGCTTCGGGTCGGCTACTTCTCGGCCGATTTCCACGATCACCCGGTGGCCAGCTTCCTTGCGAACCTGATCGAGAATCACGACAGATCGAAGGTCGAGAGCATCGGGTTTTCTTTTGGCGCCGAGCCAGCCGACGCCATGCGACAACGCCTGATCGCCGCCTTCGACCAGTTCCACGATGTGCGCGATCAATCCGATCGCAGCATCGCATTGCTGGCACGAGATCTCGGGGTCGACATTGCGGTTGATCTGAGCGGCCATACGGCAAACGGGCGACCAGGCATTTTCGCGCTGCGCGCCGCGCCGATCCAGGTCAGCTATCTGGGGCATCCAGGCACCATGGGTGCCGACTACATTGACTACCTGCTGGCCGATACCATCCTCACGCCCCCTGTCGCCAGCGCCTGGTATCGCGAGAAGATCGCGGCACTTCCCAATCTTTATACCAACACCTATGCCGGGCTGGTGCTGCCTGACGGCGTGCAGCGCAGCGACTATCAATTGCCTGATCAGGCGTTCGTCTACTGCTGCTTCAATAACACCTGGAAGTACGACCCGCTGACCTTTCAGAGCTGGATGGAAATTCTCAAGGCGAACAGTCACAGCGTGCTGTTCCTGCTTGAGAGTCATGCGCTGGTCGCCACCAATCTGCGGGCCGAGGCTAAGAAGGCGGGCGTCGATGCCAGGCGCCTGGTGTTTTCCAAGCGTGTGCCCAAGGAACAGTACCTGGCGCGCTTTCGCGTCGCCGATCTGTTCCTCGACACCTTCCCCTACAACGCGGGTACCACCGCACTCGATGCACTTTTCATGGGCCTGCCGCTCGTCACGCGAAGCGGCGATAGCTTCGCATCGCGACTGGCGCGTAGCGTCCTCGCCACCTTCGGACTAGATGAGCTTGCGACCACCACGCGCGCCGACTATCAGGCGCTCGCCATCGATCTGGGCCGCAATCCGGAACGGCTGATGCGCATCAAGAACTGCCTGGCCGAGCGCGCGCCGGCGTCTCCTGCCTTTGATGCAGCGCGCTACGCGCGCCACGTCGAGGAGGCCTACCTTGCAATGCATGCGCGCCGCGCAGCGGGCCTCACCCCGGAGCACATCGAGATCAAGGCCCAGGCACGTTGCGCATAGATCTGCAAGTCTGCAACGTGATGCGCTCAACACGCCGCCGCACACCTTCTCCTTGGGCGATGGCCATCGCGCTTCTTTAAAAGCAGTCCGAGCTTCCTACCAGGTGGGCTTGAGCGGCTGCCTCGCCATCGGCAAAGCGCTCTGGCACGACCCGTGACTGACCGTTGGCTGGCCGCGGTGCCGCTGCTCGACCGAGGCGCAGCGGCCATCGACTGCGAGTGCTCTGGACTGCGGGTACTGCCGCTGGCAGAGGCAATCGACCTGATACTGCCTGCTGCGCAGCGACCATGCGCCGCCATCTTGCTGCGGCGGGACCCGAGTCTCAGGCAGCAGC
>CAZZVZ010000072.1:0-10942 GCA_964657655.1 Gammaproteobacteria bacterium
GCAAAATAGTTGTCGTAGCCCCGGTACTGGTACAACGGGTCATCGAGATCGCCCTTGGAGGCTTCGTAGCGCGCCTTCAGCTCGGCGAAGATCTGCTGCTTGGCCGCGCTCTTGTCAGTATCGCTCGCATGACTCGCATAGAGCCCCTCAAGCTCGGCGCGCGACTGTTTCAAAAGGTCAAGAAAGCGCCGGCGGCGGGTCTCGAACAGCTGATAGTCGCGCGTCTTGACCGGATCGTTCTGGTCCTTCAGCCAGCGCTCGACGCCGACTTCTTCGACCGTGGTCGCGTACGACTCGTTGAAGGTGGTATCCCCGGCAAGATAGATCTTCTGATGCGCCAGCTCATGGAAAATGAGGCGTGCCACCTCGCCTTCGGGGAAGTGGATGAAGGTCGACAGCACAGGGTCAGGCGTAAAGCCGAGCGTCGAATAGGCCGGGATACCGGCCACCTGGACGTCGAGCCCTTCGCTCCTGAGCGCAGCGCCGTAACTTTCGGCATCTTCGCGGTTGAAATAGCCGCGGTATTTGACGCAACCCGCCACCGGAAAGCACCATTCGCGCAGCTCGAGCGACAGGGCTGGCGTGGCGAAGACGTTCCATACCACAAACGGCCGGTGCAGATCGGCATACGAGCGATAGCTCTTGTTGTCGGGCAGATCGAGTTTCTCGACCGCATAGCGCCTGATGGCTTGCACCTCGATCAGGCGCTGGCGCAGATCGAGCGGCGTGGTGGGGTCGGCAACCCAGTCGTCCATCGGTCGCGCCGCCTCGAGCACACGCAGGTGACCGACCACCGAGTCGACGTAGTATCCCAGTGAGCCGCACGCCGCAAGCGACAAGATGGTGAGCAGCGCCGCGCCCAGCGCCAGAGTGCGGCCGAACTTGCCTGCCAAACGCGCTGGCCGTCGACTCAATTGCGGGAATCGGCGTGCGCCACTTCGACCAGACAGTCGTAGAAGGTCGGACCATTGCCCATGTCGGTGACGGGCTGGCTGGTCAGCTCGTTGGCGTTCTTGCCATCGCGCGCCAGTTTCTTCCACCAGATCGATAGCGCGACCACCACACCCACGCGTGCGCGCTCGGTCACGCGACAGCGCAGCAGCAGGCTGCCACGCTGATTGAAGACGCGCACGTCGCTGCCGTCCCTGATGCCACGTGCTGCAGCGTCTTGCGGATGCATGTCGAGCCAGGGCTCGCCCTCCGTGGCGCGCAGACTGTCGACATTGACGAAACTGCTGTTGAGAAAGTTGCGTGCCGGCGGCGAGATCATGGCCAGCGGAAAGCGCAGCGCCAGTGCCGAGCGGGTATCCTCTGCCGGCTCGATATAGTCAGGCAAGGGGTCGAAGCCACGCGCTTGCGCACGCTCGCAGTAAAACTCGACCTTGCCCGATGGCGTGGCAAATCCTCCGCGGGCAAAACGCGCCTCGCCGGGCCTTGGTCCGAAATTGATCCATCCCTCGGCCCTCGCCCGTTCCACGTCCCAGTGATCGCTCTTGAGCGCCACACGTGCGACGTCGAGATCCGAATCGAACAGGCACGCATCCTCAAAGCCCATCGCCGCCGACAGCAGACGAAAGATCTCCGAGTTGGGTTTGGCTTCGCCCAGTGGCGCGATGGCGGGATTGTTGGCCACCACGTCAAAGTGCCCATAGGGCTTGACCACGTCGAAGTGCTCGAGCTGCGTGGTGGCAGGCAGCACGATATCGGCGTAGTCGGCGGTGTCGGTCTGGAAATGCTCCAGCACCACCGTGAAGAGATCCTCGCGCGCAAACCCGGCGGCCACCTCGGCCGATTGCGGGGCGACCGCAACCGGGTTCGAGTTCCACACCACGAGCGCTTCGATGGGCGGATCGGCACGCAGCAGATGGTCACCGATGGTGCTCATGTTGAGCAGCCGAGGCGTGCGTCCGGCCAGCAGGTCGGGACGCTGCAAGGCTTTGGTGTCGATCGGGAACTCGTCAGAGCTCGACAGCATCACGCCGCCCGAGGCAAAGCGCCAGGCGCCCACCAATGCCGGCAGACAGGCGATATTGCGCGCTGCCATGGCACCGCCGCGGGCGCGCTGCATGCCGTAATTGAGCCGGATCATCGAGGACTTGAGCGTGCCGTAGTCGTGTGCCAGGGCCTCCAGCTCGGCCACCGAAATGCCACAGATTTCAGCCACCCGCGCGGGCGGATAGTCGAGCACCCGCTGGCGAAGCTCAGCGGCGCCTAACGTGTAGTGCTCGACATAGTCGTGATCGATCAGGTCATCGCGAAACAGAATATGCATCATGCCGAGCGCCAGCGCTGCATCGGTGCCAGGTAGCAGTGCGATGTGGACATCGCACTTCTCGGCGCTGAGCGAGCGGTACGGATCGATGGCGATGATCTTGGCGCCGCGCCGCTTGGCTTCTTGCACGCGTGTCCAGAAATGCACGCTCGAGACAATGGGATTGGCGCCCCACAAGATGATGAGGCGTGCGTTCGGCACTTGATCGAGTTCGATGCCAAGCCGTGCGCCGAGCGTCAGCTTGACGCCCACGCCCCCTGCGGTCGAGCAGATGGTGCGATCGAGCAGGCTCGCCCCGAGCCGGTGAAAGAATCGCTGGGCCAGCGAATCGCCCTGCACCAGACCCATGGTCCCGGCGTAGCTGTAGGGCACGATGCGCTGCGCATCGCGGGCCGCGATTTCGCCCAAGCGCGCGGCAATGGTGGCGAGCGCCTCTTCCCAGGAAATTCGTTCGAAGCGCCCTTCTCCCTTGGCGCCGATGCGTTTCAAAGGATGGAGCAGGCGATCCTTGTGATAGGTGCGCTCGGTATAGCGCGACACCTTGTTGCAGAGCACCCCCGCCGTGGGCCCGTGCAGGCTGGAGCCCGTCACCTTGAGCGCCACGCCATTTTGCACGTGCACCTGCAGCGCACAGGTATCGGGACAATCGTGCGGACAGGCCGCCTTGACGATGGTAATCGGTGCTGCACTCATGGTGACGACTCAGCTCTTCAACAGTTTCGCCTGGCGGACTTTGTCGAGAGTCAGGCGGCGGCCAGCGGATCGTCGAACGCAAAGCGGCCAAGAAACGATTCGCAGCGTGCCAGCTGTTCGAGTTCGACATATTCGTTGGGCCGGTGCGCCTCGGCGATATCTCCGGGACCCATCACCACGGAAGCAATGCCGATCTTGGCGAACAGACCCGCCTCAGTGCCGTACGACACCTTGCCGGTGGTGTCCGCACGCACCAGTTTCATGGCCAGCTGGACAATCGCATCCTGTTCCGAGGCATTGAGCCCGACGGTATTGCTGGCCCAGTCAAGGTCGATGCCGGTGAGCGGGTCGATCGCCTTCATTTCCTCTTGCAACTGCTCGGCGTAGGCCTTGATCTCACCGAACAGATCATCTGCCGAGGCATTGGGCAGGGTGCGCATGTCGAACTGGAACTCGCAGTCCTTGGGCACCACGTTGGCAGCGATGCCGCCGCGAATCAAGCCGGTCGAAAGTGTGGTGTAAGGCACCGTGAATCCCAGGTCACGTTCTTCGTGCGCCGCCAGCCGGTCGGCCAGCGTGCGCACGAACACCACCAGGCGCGCCGCGTATTCGATGGCATTGACGCCGTGCGTCACGTAACTCGAATGCGCCTCACGGCCGCGCACGCAGCAGCGAAAACGGTTGGTGCCCTTGTGTGCCACGATCGGCTGCATCAGCGTCGGCTCACCGACGATGCATCCGGCAGCTTTCAATCCCAGCTCCTCGAGATCCTTGATCAGACCGCGCACGCCGATGCAGCCAATCTCCTCGTCGTAGGACAAGGCATAATGAATCGGCGCATTGAGTTGACCCGAATTGAGGGCCTTGAGGTAGACCGGGGCCTGGCTCAGGGCAACGCCGATGAAACCCTTCATGTCGGCCGAGCCGCGCGCGTACATACGGCCATCCTGATAGAACGCCTTGAAGGGATCGGAATCCCAGGCCTGGCCGTCGACCGGCACCACGTCGGTGTGGCCCGACAGGATCATGCCCGGCTTGGCGCCTTCGCCGAGCGTCGCGAACAGGTTGGCTTTGGCGCCGGTGGCATCGTAGGTCAGGCGCGTTTTGGCGCCAAAACCCTCCAGATAATCGCGCGCGTATTCGATCAGTGCAAGATTGCTGTCGCGCGATACGGTCGGATAGGCGATCAGCCGCTCGATCATTTCGAGGGCATTTGAGCTTGGAGTCAGAGCACTCACGCTTTTCTCGGCAACGGTGTTCATGGCGAGTTTTTCTGGGAGGTCTTAAAAGGCGATTGTACTCTCGGGCCAGCCGCTTGGGGCCGGGCCCTGGCTATGCCAGGTCGTTGAGGTGGCAGGCGGACAGCCGTCCCGGTGCGATTTCGCGCAGCAGCGGATCCTCACTCCTGCAGCGTGCCATGACCTTGGGACAGCGCGGGTGGAAGTGGCACCCGGCAGGCGGGTTGGCTGGCGAAGGAATTTCCCCTGCAACACTCAGGAAAATGCGCTTTTCGACTTTGAGCGTCGGCGCCTGGGCCAGCAATGCTTCTGAATAGGGATGATTGGGCGCGTCAAACAGTGCCGCGCAGGGTGCCACCTCGACGATACGCCCGAGGTACATGATCATGACCCGGTCGGCCAGATAGCGCACCACCCCGAGATCATGGCTGATGAAGAGATAGGTGAGGCCAAGCGTGCGACGCAGTTCCAAAAACAGATTGAGAAGCTGTGCCTGAATCGAAACATCGAGGGCGGCCACCGCCTCATCGAGGACCAGCAGTTCGGGTTTGACTGCAAGCGCCCGCGCGATGCCAATGCGGGCACGCTGGCCCCCTGAGAACTGATGCGCAAAGCGGCCCAGGGCACTGGCGTCGAGGCCCACCTGGCCGAGCAGTTCCAGCACGCGCTCGCGCAGCTGGCTGCGCGCCACGAGGCCATGCGCGAGCGGTGCCTCGCCGATCATGTCTTCGACCCGCATGCGAGGATTGAGCGATGCATAGGGATCCTGAAACACCATCTGGATCGCCAAGCGCTGGTCGCGACGCGCCCCGCGCGATTGCGCACCATGCACGTCGATGCGCTGGCCCTTGAACCACCTTTCTCCCGACGTCGGCTGCAACAACCCAGCAGCAAGGCGGGCCAGCGTCGACTTGCCGCAACCCGACTCGCCGATGAGACCGAGCACCTCGCCTTGCGCCACCTGCAGATCGACGCCGTCGACGGCGTGCACCACGCCCGCAGCATGCTGCCCTCGCCCGCGGGCCAGGACGCGCTCCAGCAAGCTGCGCGGACTGTTGAAATCGCGGCGCACATTCTTGAGTGCCAGCAGGGCAGGACCGGTCGCAGCAGGCAATGTCTCGAGCTCGGCGCTGATATCCAGGCTCATGCAACTTCCTTTGGTCCATAGGGATGAAAACAGCGATAGCTGCGCTGGCTTGGCTCGACGCTCTCAGATGGCAGCGAGAGACATTCGCGGCTGGCGCGCTGGCAGCGTGGATGAAAAGCGCAACCCTGCGGCAGCTCTGTCAGGGCGGGCGTGGTCCCAGAAATTGGCACCAGCATCGCAGCGTGCCTGATCTGCTCGGCAGCGGCTCGTGTTTGCGGTTGGCCCGCGCCATGCGCGTCGGACACTGCTGCCAAAGCGCGTTCAAGTTCAGCCTGTCCACGCGCATGTGCTGCAGCCGGTGTCGATTCGATCAGGCCGCGTGTATAGGGGTGCCTCGGATCTTCGATGACTTCTTTGGTGGTGCCGCTCTCGACGATGCGCCCGGCATACATCACTGCGACCCGGTCGGCGAGACCGGCCACGATGGATAGATCGTGAGTGATCCACAGCAAGGCCGTGCCGCGCTCGCTGCAAAGGCGCTGCATCTCAGACAGGATCTGCGCCTGAATCGTGACATCGAGCGCTGTGGTCGGCTCGTCACAGATGATAAGGTCAGGTGCATTGAGCAGTGCGATGGCAATGCAGACCCGCTGGCGCATGCCACCCGAGAACTGGTGTGGATAGGCGTTGAGGCGTTCGCCCGGCGCTGCGATGCCGACAGCGGCAAGGCCCTCGAGCACCGCCTTGCGCGCGGTTCTGTGGGAAACCTGCTGGTGCGCCTTGATGGCTTCGATCATCTGGGTGCCGATGCTCAGCACCGGGTTGAGCGTCATCATCGGATCCTGAAAGATCATGGCGATGCGGTTGCCGCGCAGACGCCGCATGCGCTGTTCGGATAATCCGAACAGCTCCTGGCCATTGAGCACCATGCTGCCGCTCTCGACGCGACCAGGCGCATCGACCAGTCCCAGCAGGGAATAGCCCGTCATCGACTTGCCCGAACCCGATTCGCCGACCAGCGCCAGCACCTCGCCGTGATCGATATGAAAACTCACGTCATCGACCGCACGTGCAGTTCCTGCACGCGTCTTGAACACGGTGCTAAGCCCCCTGACCTGCAGCACGCGCTCTGTCATGGATCGAGCGCCACGCGCAGCTGGCTGACGGGACGCGGCCCGCGCTGCGGAATCATCAGCGCCGCCTTGCTTTGATCGAACACCAGCGGAGCACCGCTGTACGGATCGACTGCGCCGGTTGGACGGGTATCGAGCAGCGCCTGGGCTGCGCCGATGCTGACGTGCTGCGTCAGCAGCAGTGCCTTGGCGCGCACGCCCGCCTGCAGCGCTTCCAGGTCGTGCAGCTGGGCTGCCGACTGCTGCAGCGATGGCAGACCCGAGGCCAGCACGCGACCGAGTGGATTGTAGAGCGATGCCAGGCTGGTCTCTCCGATCAGGTTGGCGCGATGCGCAAAGGCCGCAAATGTGGCGCTTGCATTGCTTGCGAAGTCAGGTGCCGTGGTGCTCACCATCGGCCGCTCGATCTCGGCGAGTTGCACCTGCAGGTCGAAGGTGGCGTTCTCCTTGAAGAACAGCGGCGCGGCGCGCACGGCAAGCGCCTCGGTGACGCCAGATGCATTGCTGCCAGACACGTGCACCAGCTCGTGATCCAGATGGCAGGCGAGCTGCAGCTCGTAGCCGAGCGCATGGCTGAGATCGAGCTCATCGCGGCTGAGCGGATTGGCCACCTTGTCGAAAGACGCGGCCAGCACGCCCGCGGCGGGTGTCTGGCTCATCAATTCCGAATAGACCAGATAGCAGCGCCTGAGCATGCCGGCGGCACTGACCTTGCAGGCCAGCGTATTGCAGCCGGCCAGCAGAGCGCGCGCCACGCGCGTCATGCGTTCCAGCCGTTCGGTGCCGGCTGCCAGGTGTGCATCACCAATATCGACACTGGCCAGGGCCAGGGACAGACTGTGGCTGGCAATCAGATTGGCATATTGCGCAAACGGCGCGTGCGGCTCGGCTGGCGGTGCCAGCTCGGCGACGGCATGGCCCTGATCGAGCGCATCGACACGCGCCAGCATGGCAGCGCGTTGCAGCGCCAGATCGCGCACCATGGCCGAATGCGACAGCGCGTTCGAGACGCAGGCCGATTCGCGATCGAGGCAGCCAAGTTCCAGCGGCAGGACCAGCGGATCGGCAGGATAGGGCCGCTTGATGGCCCAGTCGCCGCGGGCAATCTGGTCGGCGCTGCGTGACATGAGATCCGCATGCACCGCGGCACCGAGGCGCACAGCATCGACCCCTGCTGGCGCGTCAAGCGCCCACAGGCTGCCGGCAAGATGGGTCTCATCGGCTGCCGGTGCATAAGCCATCCAGCCTTGCGCCTCGTGGCTCAAGGCACGATCGGGGAGGTTGATCACAAGCATCGCGATTGCGAGCAGCAGCACCAGGGCGACGCCCGCTGCCAGCACCACGCCGAGCTTGTGCAGCGCGGAGCGCCGTCGAGGACCAGACGGTACCGGAGGCACATCACGCCTGGGTGTTTTTGCCATCAGCGTTCCAGTCGGGGATTGAGGACGTCGCGCAACTGATCGGCGACCAGGTTGATCGACATGATGGTCAGGAACAGCACCACCCCCGGAAACAGACTGATCCAGTAGGTGCCCGAAAGAAGATACTGAAAACCGTTGGCGATCAGCAACCCGAGCGATGGCTGCGTGACCGGCACACCGAGCCCGAGAAACGACAGCGTCGCCTCCAGCATGATGGCCGAGGCGACCTGCAGCGCTGCGACCACGATCAGGGGCGGCGCACAGTTGGGCAGCAGATGGCGCATCAGGATGCGGCGGGTGGAAAGGCCCAGACCGCGCGCCGCTTCCACGTACTCCTTGGCACCTTCGACCAGGGCGGCAGAACGTGCCGTGCGCGCGTACGAGGCCCATTGCACCGCGATCAGTGCGATCACGATACTGATCACGCCAGGCCTTAGAAAGGCCAGCAGGATGAGGGCCAGCAGGATGGAAGGAAACGACAGCTGCATGTCGGCCGCGCGCATGATGATGCTGTCGACCAGCCCGCCGCGGTAACCGGCAACAAGACCAAGCGTCATGCCGATGGTGAGCGCCACCAGGGTCGAGACCAGTCCCACACCGATGCTGATGCGCAGCCCGTACAGCATGGCTGACAGCATGTCGCGTCCCTGTCCGTCGGTACCGAGCAGATAGGTCATGCCCGATGCAGCCTTGGCACCGGGCGGCAGGCGTGCATCGAGAATATCGAGGCTGGCCAGGTCGTAGGGATTCTGCGGCGCGAGCCAACTTGCGAACAGGGCCAGCAGCAGCAGCGCGAGCAGCACTGCGGCGCCCATCAGTGCCACCTTGCTGGTGCGGTAATCGCGCCACAGCTCGCGCAACAAGGACGCGCGCTGCGGGCCGCCCTCGGGGAGGCTGGCTTCACGCAGGTGGTTTCGCGGCGTGCTCACCGGCCGACTCCCTGTTTGATGCGCGGGTCGAGCATCAGGTAGGCCACATCGACCAAAAAATTGATGCTGACGAACAGCACCACCACGACCAGCAGGTAAGCCACGATCACGGGACGGTCAAGCACGTTGATCGAATCGATGATGAGTTTGCCCATGCCGGGCCACGCGAAGATGGTCTCGGTGACAATCGAAAAGGCGATGATCGAGCCGAATTCGAGGCCGGTCACAGTCACGATCGGGATCATGATGTTTTTCAGCACGTGCACCACAACGATGCGGCGCATGGAGAGTCCCTTGGCGCGCGCGAAGCGCACGTAGTCCTGGGTCATCGCCTCGCGCGTACCCGAGCGCGTCAGACGAATCATGAGCGCCAGCGTGAAAAACGACAGGTTGAGCGCCGGCAGCAGGAGATGGCGCAGGCCGTCTCCGGTCAAAAACGACCAGGCAACGCCACCCAGCTGGCGCGTTTCGCCGCGCCCGCTGGTGGGCAGCCAGCCAAGCTTGACGGAAAACAGCATGATCATCATCAACCCGACCCAAAAGCTCGGCAGCGAGAAGCCGGCAATCGAGGTCGCCATGATGCTGCGGTCGGCAAGGCTGCCGGCCCGCATTCCCGCCAACAGCCCAAGCGGAATACCGATCAGCGTGGCAATCAGCATGGCAGACAGTGCCAGCTCGAAGGTGGCCGGCATGCGCTCTGCGATCAGGCTCAAGGCCGGCGAGCTGTAGGCATAGGAGCGTCCCAGGTCGCCGTGCGCCGCGGCATTGACGAAGCGCAGGTACTGGACCGGCAAGGGCTGGTCAAGACCCAGGTTGCTGCGCACTGCGGCGATATCGGCCTGTGTGGCGTCCGGACTGATCATGGTGGCGACTGGATCGCCGATCAGGAACACCCCGCCGAACACGATCAGCGACATGACGAACAGCACCAGCACGCTTTGCCACAGCCGCCGCAGCAAGAAGATCATGCCGTTTGACCCCGCAGTTCAGGGCGGGCGAACGCCTCGGGCGCCCTGCCGGTACTGCTGCAATGACGCTCGAGCACACGCCTGAGCCCTAGGTCCGGACGGCGCCGCAGCGCTTGCCGGCAGGAACCGGCGGGCGGCGTGGTCACGCTCAAAACAAGTCGCGGCATGGGTCGTTCTGGGAATCGATGGGAAATGGCCTGCCAAGCCGGCAAGGCGAAGGCATAATACCTGTAGAACCCAAGGCGCCTGGTCTATGGGCCGATGCAAGTCGTGCGCCATTCAAGTGCGCCATCCCCTCCCGTGAGTGCCCCATGAACCTGATCGATCGCATCACCCAGTTTCATTCCGACATGCGCGACATCCGCCGCGATATCCACGCCCATCCGGAACTCGGCTACGAGGAGCAGCGCACCTCCGATCTGGTCGCGCAAAAACTGACCGAGTGGGGCATCCCGATTGTGCGCGGCCTCGGCAAGACCGGTCTGGTTGGCAGCATCAAGGTCGGCAGCAGCGACAAGACGATTGGCTTGCGTGCCGACATGGATGCCTTGCCGCTGCAGGAATACAACCAGTTTGGCCATCGCTCGACCATTGCCGGCAAGATGCACGCCTGCGGCCACGACGGCCATACCACCATGCTGCTGGCAGCGGCCAAGTACCTGGCCGAGTCGAAGAACTTCGACGGCACCGTGCATCTGATTTTCCAGCCGGCTGAAGAAGGCGGCGGCGGCGCGGCGGCCATGATGAAGGATGGCCTGTTCGAGCAGTTCCCGTGCGACATGGTCTTTGGCATCCACAACTGGCCTGGCGGCAAGGTCGGAAAATTCGAAGTCGGCCCCGGCCCCATGATGGCCTCGTCCAACGAGTTCGAGATTACCGTCACCGGCAAGGGCGCGCATGCGGCCCTGCCGCACAACGGCGTCGATCCGGTCATGGTGGCCGTGTCGATCGCGCAAAGCCTGCAGACCCTGATTACCCGCAACAAGAAACCGATCGACACGGCGGTGCTGTCGATCACGCAGATCCACGCCGGCGACGCCTACAACATCGTGCCCAACGAGGCCGTGCTGCGCGGCACAGTGCGCACCTTCGACACCAAGGTGCTGGATCTGATCCAGAGCAACATGGAACGCATTGTCGAGCACAGCGCGCTGGCATTTGGTGCCACCGCACACCTGCGCTTCAAGCGCAACTATCCACC
>CAZZVZ010000073.1:0-10934 GCA_964657655.1 Gammaproteobacteria bacterium
GCAGCGTCCTGTTCGAACGTGACCGCGGTTACTGAATCTTCAATTATTTCGAGATCAGCGCGTAAATCTGCTGTTTGCCGCAATACGTTCATCAGGGCGTCGTGCCCGACGATCCATGCCAGCGACTGCTCAGCAGCCTGGTACGCGCTTAAGTGCATCTCAGCTGGCTTGCCATGCACCGACCAGACGCGCATGTCGTGGACTTGGCCAATTTTTTCCGTATCGAGCAGATCCCACGCGCCCAATCCCGTGAGGAAAGCGCGACTCGAGGGACTGAGTGCGTAGACGCGGCGCTCGAACAACTCGTCGGCTGGCGCCACATCCTCGACCGGTTTGCCGGCAAATACACGAACGGGAAGCCCTTTTGAGGCAGCCGAGAGCGCGAACGCGAGACCGACGATACCGCCCCCGACCACTGCAATGGGCTGGGCGTCGGCGTATGCCGCAGGCGAAACAGGGTTCTTCGAGCGATCCGTCATCGGTTGATTATATCGAGCCGGCGCTGTTGTTCCAGACGCGATTTGCTAGGAGGTTTGGCCCCCGGCTATAATCGACCTCTTGGCTCGGTAGCTCAGTCGGTAGAGCAGCGGATTGAAAATCCGCGTGTCGGTGGTTCGATTCCGCCCCGAGCCACCAGTGGGTCTCGTTTTAACTGAGAGTGGCCGCTAACGGCTGCGGAATATTTCGCCAAGTGCGGAATATTTGCTTCTCCGAAACCCAATCACCGCCGCACCAAGGCTGCTCAGCGGAGCGGTCGCACTTTTCTCGTTCCGCGAGCATAGTGACGCCGCGTCACGGCATCACTTGAATGCCCGAGCATCGACGACCGACACGCGGATTTTCACATTTGAGGAGCAGTAGAACGCGGTCGAAGGCGCCATCAAACCGGGTCCTTTTACTCAGAGGGCGGGTCTCACCCGCCTAAACAACGCCCGCGTGGGACTGAAACACCACGGGAATTTCCCAGCCGCTGATGATCCAGTTGGTCACGTTAACGCTGCCCAGGCATTCCTTTTGGAGAACTGCCGACCGATCTTCGGAGTTGAGTTCAGCGAAATATCCATGACGCTTTTCGTCCATCCCGAAGAAACAAGAGCGCTTCTAGACTCGGCGCTCGTAAAGGCCGCTGCTGGTGACATGAACGGCGCTAGGTTGGATGTGGCCGCAAGCTTTGCTCGGGTGCTCACAGCCTTCCAAGAGAACCTTCCAGCGCGCTTTCAGAGGAATCCTCATAGTTTCGGAAATCACATTAGGGTTCCGCGTATGCCAGACGTTCCACGCGCGCTCGGTCTAGAACTCGGTGGTTTCATGAAAGAGATGAGTCGATTCACCAGAGTCGTGACCAACTCAGTGAACGATATGCGCAGGGCGGTAGAAATTCTATCGCTTGGAATCGATTACAAGCGCTATTCATTCTTCCGTGCCATCACACCGACGGCTTTTCGGCTGATAGACGGCACCGTGCAATTTCATGATTTGCAGCCGAGCGAAGGCGTAACGCCAGCCGACATCGAATATTGCGTTTCGTCCGTGGTGGAAGCGTCCATCCGCCTCGCGGGTGGGTTCCCAACGACCGCCGAGCCGTAAAGCAGCGACCGTTGAAGAAAGCATCGCGCCTAAGGATGTGACGCCGCAGCAGCAGCGCTTCCGCGTCACACGGCGGCACCGATGTTGCGTGAAGAGCCACTTGTCTTCATCTTTACGAAATCCGACCGAGAGTGCGGAGATTTATCATAGCGCACCGCGCACAGCCGACCCCAGCGATCCGGATTGACCAGTCTCACGGGACCGGGGCTCCAGCCCGCAGGAAAGGCTTCAAGTCAGTCCAGGTAACTTCGCCAACGTGGGGGTCACCCATGTAGCTTCCAGATTCGTAGGCGCTGAAATTTAGCTTGATGCCCGTCGGCGTCAAAGTCCAACTGCCAGGGTTGATCGCGGCATTTTCTACAGCGTCGACGATGTCTGCAGATCCCCTCTGGTCAGGCTCCATTCGATTGACGAACAGCTTTTGAACCTTCTCGCGCGTTTGCTTGCGTCCGAGGAAGACGTTGCTCCACTTCAACTTCCGCAATGGGGTCGACAAAAATAGGTTCTCACCCACGTTGCTGAACAGGCCGTGCGGGTACCCCCGGCAGTAGTCCTGCGTGCTCACGGTGAGACTGATCAGGGTCTGGTTAGCCCAGCCAAGCGTGTAGTCGTTATCCTCCAAGCCTGCCGAATCTCCGCCGCAGACCTGCTCAATGTGCTTCAGCGATTGCATGTGTTGATGATTCCATTGCACCATCGCTGCAGTTTTGGGATCGTCGATTTGGGGGTATCCAACGTGCTCAATCGATAAATAAGCGCCGTACTTATCCGGAGGCGCATTGAACGTCCTAAACACGTCTATGCGATTTAACGTGAGACCATCTGCCGTCTTCATCACCTGCTGCAGCTGAGATATTCGCTTTTCATACTCGCTTGAAAGCGGAAAAGTGTTTCCATTTTGAGAGGAAATGGACGCATCCAGGTAACGCAGCCAGCTGCGTTGAGATCGCACCAGAAGCGTTTTTCCAAGAGGGCTGAGCAGATCGGCGCGCTCCTGGTACAGCCGGTTGAGCCGCTCGTCCTCAGCGGAGATTATCGGGTCAGCGCAGATTGCCTTCTCAAGTTTCGACTGAGCTTTGTGACAATCGAAGGATGCTGCCGCGGCCCCTCCAATCAACACTTGACTCACTAGGAAGCCAGCCAGTGCCATTCTTGGACCGATGTCGAAAGGCTGAAGCCGCATGATTTCTCTAGTGAGTGAACTCGGATCGGGAGGGGCAACGGGATACCTGATTTGCGCATAGGCTTCGCCATTACGTCAATCACTTTGCAGCCCGTGTCCCTTGCGGCGCGGCCCGACTTCGGTCATCGCAATTTCCACACCATCGGCGAAGGGCTGCCAACCTCAGACGCTACCCGGTTGCATTGCGCGGTTTCGCATCACTTGGAACGAATTCAATTTTCGCCTCAGTCGTCATCCAAGCGTCGATCTTCGTATGCCACATTCTCAGCAGGTCGAGCGGCCTGACCTTGTAATGTTTCTCCGCAGTAGCGCTGGGCTTGTGCCCCATGATTTGAGCGACAACTCCTGCAAGGCACTCAAGCCACTCTGTCAGCGTGCTGATTGATCGCCGGAGGCCGTGCAACGTCAGCTCCTCAATGCCACCAGCCGCGATCACCTTGCGGTGTTGGATGCTCGGCTCCTGTAGCCGGCCGGATGCGGCTGAGCCCGGGCGTCCACCCGGAAATAGCCTCTGACCGCGCTCCGCGGTATCAGATAGTGCAATCGGACTACTCAAACGCGGGCCGGAAGCGACCCAAGCATTGCTAACATGCCCGATCAATCTGCCGATGCACTGGGGAAGTTTTATGTCATTTGATTATCTTCTTGAGAAGATCCGATCGGCTCCCATGACGGCGCTCCCCTACCAGCATATCTATATCCCAGATTTTTTCAGCTCCGAGCACCTGGCGCAGATTACCGGTGCGCCCGAAATCCGGCTGACCGGCGTCTCTTCGGATGAGGAACTGTTTAATTCCCTGTTTGCCAACGGTTACAAGATCATCGATTTTCCCGGATGCATCACGGACCGCGACGTCTACATGAAATGGCATCAGGACAAGGACCAGAATCATCAGAAGAACAATTCCGCCTGCGAAGGTTTTGGCGTCACGGTGCGCCTGGTGGACCCGAAGTCAGCCATCTTGAACCAACTGCTGGCCTTCATGGCAAGTGATGCATTTGAAGATGTTTTGGCAGCGCGATTCGGAGTCGATCAATCAAACGTCAGACGCGATTTCGGAATTCAAAAATACCTCGATGGCTACGAAATCAGTCCACATCCGGATATTCGCCAGAAGGCCTTGACCTACATGGTTAACGTGAATCCAAGCGAAGCCTCCGAGAGCGCGGATCACCATACCCACTATCTCAAGTGCCGGCCAGAATTCAAATACGTGCAGGCGTACTGGGAAGGCAACCGCGATGTGAACCGATGCTGGGTTCCGCGGGAATGGTGTGAGTCAGTCAAGACTCAAAGTGCGAATAACAGCATCGTCATCTTCGCGCCGAGCGATGAAACCATGCACGGCGTCAAAGCCAACTACGACCATCTGGTGACGCAGCGCACTCAGCTGTACGGAAACCTCTGGTACAAGGAATTAGACGTCGCGCCCGGCCCTGAGTGGGAAGACTTTACGATTTTCAAGTCCCCTGCACCGGTCGAGAAATCGCTCTTCAGTAAGCTGAAGGCCGCCGTGCCGCCCGGCGTCAAACATATTATCAAGGGTCGGCCCGCGCGGCCTGACAGTAATGTCATTTCAAATCGTCTGGAACAAGACTAGGTTCGGCCGAACTACATTCGTCACGACCGGGGCGATCAGGCCGAGCCGGTGATCGGTCTGGTTTAAGATCATCAATAGGGCGGCCGCTTGCGAGCGTCTGCCTCATCAGCGGCACGGCGCGAGCCGACGTCCCGGAATCCCACCGCTTAGCAGCGCAGACCGAGACCGGTCCCTTCGAACGATACGAAGCGCCAGATCTTTGGCTGCTCGCCGATCTGACTGGGCCATCGCATCCGTATCGTTTACTCGGCAGCGCTCTCATGCCGACAGCCGTGCCACTGCAGCCGATTAGCCGCCCGCGCGGCGCGCGAGCCACCGCGGATCAATCCGTATCGGGTCGAGCCGCAATGGAGGTTAATATAGCGCCGCTTGGTCAACGACGGTCTTTAGGTCGCGCTCCCAAAGATGAAGATATCCCTGATCTATGCGCTGCTCGCTGCCATCGCCACGCTGGCGAACATCGCGGGCCAGTTCCTGACAGTGGAAGCCTATGCCGGACCCTACGCGCTGCGCCTGAGCGTCGCGGTCGGCACAGCGATCGGACTGCTGCTGAAGTATGTTCTCGACAAGCGCTTCATTTTCCGGTTCGTCGCCAAAGACCGTGCACATGATGTGCGCACCTTCGCGCTCTACACAGCAACGGGCGTGTTTACCACGTTACTCTTCTGGAGCATCGAGTTTGCCTTCCAGCGAACCTTCGGCGTGGATGCCATGCGTTATCTTGGCGGTGCCATTGGCCTTGCCATTGGATATGTTCTGAAATTCCAGCTGGACAAACGTTTCACCTTTGCCCGAGCCGTCGCATTTTGAGTATCTCGACACGCATCACGCGCTTCAACAGACTGCAGCCGGTCGCCCTGCTGCTGATTGCGACCGCTTTTGCGCTGGTGCTGGCCTTCGACCTTCGCTACGCCACCCAGGCGTGGTTCCACCAGGACGACTTCAACCTGATGGAACAGTACCGCGACAGTGCGCACTGGGCAGAGCTTTTCAATCTCAACGATTTCGGACGCTTCGTCACGCGCAATCTCTACTGGACCGTTGGCCTGGCCGCCTTCGGCAACAACGCGACGGCGTTCTATCTCGCCAACCTGGTGACGATCGCTGCCACCAGTGCGCTGATCTACGCAATCTTTCGGCCGCGTCTTGGATCGCGCTACAGCCTGGTCGCAGCAGCAATCTACTTCTGCCTGCCGGCAGTGGTGATTGCCTATATCTGGATTTCGAACTCGCAGCATCTGATCGGGCATTTCTTTGCGATGCTGTTCGTCTTCGTGTACACGAAGGACGACTCTGCCAAACTCAGCGTGGTCAAGCTGGTCGCCCTGATGGCAATCTTCACCGCAGGCCTGCTCTCGAACGTGTTTGTCGGCTTCGTTATTTCGTTACCGATCTGGATGATGCTGTTCGACAAAACCAGAAGGCTCGACCGATGCCACTTGATCCTCGTGGGCGTGGGCAGTGTGCTGTTCGTGTACCTGGTCCACAGCCTGCACCGTTTCCAGACAGGTCCCTACTCGGTCGAGGTCAGCGGCCAGACCTTCATGGTCAATCTCGGCTTCTACTTTCATCACGTCTGGATCTTTGCCGTGTGGCTTACGCTATGCATCGGCGGCGGCCTGCTGCTCCTGTTTAGGGGCCGCCGCTTCGAGAGCTGGCTGCTGCTTGCATCGCTATTGTTTTTCTCGCCGTTCGCCTTCCTCAAGTTCCAGCACTACTTGCAGTACGCGGCGATGCAGCAGCTTTTCTTTCTGCTCGGGTTCTGGTCATTGCTGTGCATGCTGCTGGCGGACAGACACCGGGTCGCGCTGCTTCGTATCGGCGCCGCCCTGGTCGTCATCATTTTTCTGACCGGTATCTCGCAAATGCGCGGTTTCATGCGCAACCCGCGTGGCAGCGGAACAAAGATGATCGTGGCTGAACTGGCAGCCTTCGACAGTGCGCATCCGCAGATCCAGCACTATTGTTTCAGCGCCCCGGGCGGCCACATCAGCAAGACCGGCCTCAAGATCTGGAATATCCCGGACCTTTGGTGGCATGTCGCCTTTGGCACCGCGTTCAAACAGTTTGTGTCACCAGACAAGACCTATCAGCTGGTGCAGGACCCCGGACCATGCGACGTCACCTTTGACCTGGAAGAAGATCACATCATTCTCGACACCACGGCCCCAGACGGACACTGAAGACCTGAAGAAGAACATTGGCGCAGGCTTCTAATGCCGTTCGTGCCAGATCAAAGAAAGGACCACGGCCGCACCAAGAGGAATCATGAGCGCCAGGCCAGCTGCGTCCCAGCTTGCCGTATCGGTCAAGGCCATCAGCACAAAAAGGCCTGCCGAAATCGACGCGGCGGCAAGAATGTATTGACCCGCCGCCTTGTTGGCGGCGTACCAGAAACGTGGGTCGGCACGCGTTCTTGCAGTGCGAAAGCCGAACAGCGGGTTGGGCGGAATGCGTTCAGTAAGCAGCAGCACTCCAAGATAGCCGATCGCCGCGATCAGCAGCGGGAAGGTCAAATACATCAGGGTGCTGGCGAATTCGGATGTCACGCCGTGCATTTTCGCGACCTCTCGTCTATATTGGCTGCGGGCATGTTATTGCCTGCTGATCATGGTGCTGCAAGATGCGGGCTTCTTGAGCACTGCGTAACATGCGGAAGTCCTCACCGCGTACCCAACATGAAATGTGATCGTTGCAACGGACTGCGCTATATCGAGCCGCGCGATGGCAAACGGCTCGACTGCCCGAAATGTGATGGTAGCGGCATCTTGTTTGGCGCGCGCCTGACCGACCCGGACGGACGGCTCACCACAGAAGAATACTGGCCGGGCTTTAACTACGACTGGGACCGCAAACTCTGGGTCGAGAGCGACGAGGCGTTCCAGGCGCGACTGGCGGATCCGGAATAGCAGCACGCCAGGAATCCCTCAGGACGAAGATTTGCGCCGCTTCGACCTGGTGAACATCAAGCCACCCAGTGCCAGCATCGCCAGCCCTGCTGCGCCGGCAATCGCATCTTCCTTGAACGTCGGTGCGATTTCATCTGCATAGATTTCCTCTCCAGGCTCGACCATGCCGCTTGCGACCATATAACCACGCGCCAGCGATCCGACCGTCCACCAGATCCCTGCGGCGAGCAGCAAAATGGCCATCAGTCGAACAGCGATGCGCAATCACGGGCTCCACAGTGGCAAGAGGTGGTCAAGAGACGATGGCAACGGACCGGTACCACGCCAATGCTATTCGACTACAGCTGCTTGCCAAAACAATTTCTCAGCCGGCCGTGCGGCAATCCGCGGGCGCCTGCAAACAACGGGAAGTTGTGAGAGCCTTGCGGCAGGATCGCGTCGATTGACGCGTTAAAAGCGAGTAGCAGCCATGCCTTGTTCGAAGCGCCGCAGTTTGGTGATGTTGGGAGGGTTGACCCCTGTCCTCTGGGCGCTGCCGCAAGTTGCGGCTCGTGCCCAGGCGGTGGTCACCGAAATGGATCAGCTGGCCCACACCCTGGACTACGTGACCGACACCCGGCGCGCCAACCAGACTGACTATCCAAGTCATACACCGGCCATGATGTGCCGCCTGTGCACGTCCTATCAGGGCGACCCCGCGGCGGCCTCGGGACCATGTCGCACCTTCAGCGGGCGCATCGTCTCGGCCAACGGCTGGTGCAGCGCTTTCGATCCGCGAACCCCATCCTAGCCCCTGCTACTTGCTCTGGTTTGAGGTCGAACGACGGTTCAACGGTTGCGGGCACTTTTCGCTACACTTGCAGATGAGTTGAGACCGGGGCGCCTCTTCGAGCGCGCACCATGGTCCCCCGCCGCCACGAGACACGGAGCTGAACATGAACGCACGCGCGAATTTCACCAACCAGAAGGATGCAACCAAGGAAGACTGGCAGATCATCCGCGGCGAGAGCAAGCAGTTCAACGCCGAGCTTCCCGACCGGGTCATGGCACACCTGCGTCTTCTGGGCGGTGATTTCGGCGGCTTTCCGGTCGATCGACTGACGCACAGCGTGCAGACCGCAACGCGCGCCCACCGCGATGGCCGCGATGAAGAATACGTCGTGTGCGCGCTGATCCACGATATCGGCGACACGCTCGGCTCCTACAATCACTCCGATATTGCCGCTGCCATCCTGAAGCCGTTCGTGTCCGAGGCGAACTACTTCATGGTGGAAAAGCATGGCATTTTCCAGGGCTACTATTTTTTCCACCATCTCGGGCTTGATCGCAACATGCGCGACCAGTACCGCGGTACCGACTGGTTTACCTATACGGCCGAGTTCTGCGCAAAATATGACGCGCCAGCGTTCGACCCCGAATATGAGTCGCTGCCGCTGGAGTTCTTCGAGCCGATGGTTCGCCGCGTGTTCGCAGCGCCAAAGAACAGTATCTACCTGCCGCCCAAGACCGACGCCCAGCCAGCCAGCGCGCTCGCCTGAAAGGCTTATGACGACAGTCCCGCGCTAGGACGCAAGACTGTAGTCGAAGCGGTAGGCGTGCTTGCCTTCGGTGATGTCGATGATGAGGGTGCCGCTCAGGCCCTTGAGTTCGTCTGAGCCCGAATCCGGCACCACGCAGACGCGCAGATCGGGCGTCCCGCGATCCATGGTGCCAAAATGCTGCAACGCAAAATCGCCGCGCCGGCCATTCAGGCTGCCCGACACAAACTCCATCGCGACGTACCCGGCGCTGCCGCGACTTTGCCCCATCACGGCGAGCATCTGTCCGCGACTGACGGCTTCTAGCTCGCCGAAGTACTGCTTGATGATGAGCGAGCGCCCAACCGGGGCGCCCTGCGGACTTTCGTCGGGCGGCATGGGCGTGATGGTGATTTCAAAATTACCCGCAGCGATTGTCATGGCTTGGCCCCGTGGCTTTGTGGTTGGGCGCTTGCAGTGAGCGCCTCAAGGCGCATGCCGCGAGGTGGCCAGAATCGTGCCGCATCTTGTCAGATGGATGCATGACACACTCTGAACAGCAAGGTCTGGGGACGCAACTCGAGACGCCGCGCCCGGATGCAGCTCGGACACTTTATCGAAGTGCCGCCCTGCTTTTCTGATCACGCGGTGCTGCCGCCCACACTAGCGCAAGCGATACGCGCCCCCCAGTACTGACTGATCGAAATACTGATTGCCAGGGGCGCCCGACGCGTAGCGGTAAAGCGCTGCGGTGTAGATCGAGTGCAAAGTGACGCTGACCAGCAGGACCACCAGGAATGCCAGTACCCCAGCAGCTCCGGCGCCAAGCGCCAGCACAGGACTGCCGGCTTGGGCGGCCAGCAGCACCAGGGCGCCGCTACCAAACACCACCGCTAGCATGGCAATCACGGTGGCAAAGCTGATGCCGGCATTGCCGATGATGTTTTCCCCCC
This sequence comes from Gammaproteobacteria bacterium, assembly GCA_964657655.1. Classification (GTDB taxonomy): domain Bacteria; phylum Pseudomonadota; class Gammaproteobacteria; order Burkholderiales; family Burkholderiaceae_D; genus CAJCIC01. Next base: position 9,751 of record CAZZVZ010000073.1, read on the forward strand.
AGGTACGTTTCATCATCTCGGTGCTTTGCTTGATCGCATCGACTGGGCCGATGTCGCTGGCCGCGAGTATCGGCACGACCAGAGCAGTCGCAATCGAAAATCCGAAGCCGATCATGCCCGTGATGATCTTGCCGATGAAACCAACCCGTTCCTCGATCAGCCTCAAGACGGCACCGATGGTCGCTGCGATCAGGCAGTAGCCGAGAATGGTTGGCAGGCGCCTGATTGCAGCTGACAGTCCTTCGCTGACGCTCGCCTGTTCACCATCCATGCGTCTTAATGCCACGAACACCAGCGCCGTATTGAAAAAGGTGCTGACGCTGTAGCTCAACAGGTACATGCACAGATAACCGAGTAGCTGCGTTGCGCCACCCAGGTGCGGTACCGCATTGAGATGGGCCGCGCGATAGGCGAACCAGACCGGCAGGCCGAAAGAAGCAAAGACCACCAGCATCGCCGCGCTCGACAGCAGCGGGAACAGCACCAGACTGCGATCCTCGTTGAGGACCCGCAGGCACTGACCGGCAATCTTCCAGCTACGCGTGAATCGATCGAACATGACGACCTCCGAGACGAAACACCGGTTGGCTTCCCGTGAAGCCGCCAGCTCCGAATTGGTTTAATGTTGCCCGAATCGGGTGACGTTTGCCAACCTCCTTCATGTGAAAATCCGCATATGTACTTGCCCTTGACCATCAAGCAGCTGTCAGAGCGTCTCTTTAAAGGCGAGATCAGCAGCGAGCAGCTGACCGAAGCGATGCTGGCCAGAGCGCGTGATCCAGAAGGCGAGGGGCAGCGCGTGTTCACCCTGCTCGACGAGCAGGGTGCCATCGCGCAGGCGCGCGCGTCGGATCTGCTGCGCAAATCCGGCATCAACAGCGGCCTCCTGATGGGCATCCCGATTTCGGTCAAGGATCTGTTCGATGTCGCAGGCCAGGTAACACGCGCCGGCTCGACGGTTCTAAAGGATGCAGCACCCGCCAGCAGCGACGCCACCATCGTCAGGCGCTTGCGACAGGATGGTGCCGTCATCATTGGCCGCACCAACATGGTCGAGTTCGCGTATTCGGGTATTGGGCTCAATCCTCATTACGGCACGCCAAAGAATCCCTGGGATCGCGCCACCGCACGAGTGCCGGGCGGCTCATCTTCAGGTGCCGGGATATCCGTCACCGATGGCATGG
>CAZZVZ010000074.1:0-7094 GCA_964657655.1 Gammaproteobacteria bacterium
AGCCCGTGAGGCAGGCATTGGCGCGCGCTTCTACACCTTCTACGGCGACAGCCTCGGGGCACCGCGCGAAATCGGGGCGGCCGGCATCGACCGGGTGCTGGCCGTGTCGGAGTGGAACGCCAACAGCAGTGCCGCGGCGCTGGCTGCCGCCACCAGCTATCGCAGCCATTTCAGCGATGCCAGCTTGAGCTACCAGTTCCTGCGCATCGAGGTGATGGTGCACCTGCTGGCCGACGCCATCACGCGCGCCGGGCAAGTCGATGCGCGCGCCATCGCCACGGCGCTCGAGGGTGCGCGTTTTTCCAACGGCTTTTATGCGGCACAGATGCGCGCACAGGATCATCAGATCCAAGAGCCGCTGGTGGTCGCAAAAATGGTGGCCGTCTCGCCTGGCAGCCAGGCGATCGATCAGGAGGGAAGCGGTTTTGGCTTCGTGCCGGTCAGGACCTTTTCCGCCCGAGAGACCAGTCTTGCGAGCAGCTGCGAGATGCGTCGCTAGATCAAAGTCGCCGCGTCGCTCTAGTGCGCACGGCCACGCCGTTCGCGCAGGTAAACCACCCCTTCGCGCGCAAACTTGATGATTGGCCAGAGTGCCATGGCCACACCGAACAGCTTGAACAGCACACGCGAGCGCGGCACCCTGACCGAGATGCGCTCCGCAACCCGGCCCGCAGCCGGGAAACGCTTGAAGAACCCGGCCGCCAGGCCGATCAGCGCCGAGGTCAATTTGCCACTTCGCATGACGCGGCCTGCGATGGTCGGCAGGCGCATGTGCTCACGCAGCTGAAACAGATCCTGGCCGAGTTCGACGCGTTGTAATGCAATCCGCGCCATCAGCACCTGCTTGCGCAGCGCCGCAGCCGACATGGGCGTATCCGGATTCATGCAGCAGACTCCTCATCGGGCTCGATGGTGCGCTTCATCAGTGCAGCGCGGTCACGCGCCAGTTCGGCGAGCGTGGCCGCAAACATGGGCGGCCGGTGCAGCACCGACTGGCGCAGATACAAGCCAAAGCCTGCTGCAATCAGCGCATAAAACAGTGCCAGGAGACCCATCGCGATCAGCCGGGCACTGCCGTCGAACACGAACACCACCAGCAGACTGCCGACCAGCAGCGCCAGGAAGGCGAACATCAGGGCAGCCGCGGCGGCGGCCAGCATCACCAGCAGCCGCGCAACCTCCTCACCGAGCTCGATGCCGGCCAGCTCGAGCCGGGTGTGCAGCATCCCAAGCAGTGTGGCGAGCAGCCCCGCGAACGCCGTGGACAGCGAAGGACGCTGGCTGCTCACCAAGCGCTCCGTCTAGCGCCGATTGACCAGAAGACCCAGCAGGAAGCCGACGCCGGCGGCAATTCCCACAGCGCGCCACGGGCTGTCATGCACGAAGTCGTCGGTGTAGCGCGCCGCCGCCTTGCTGTTGGCAATGACCGAATCCTGGACGTCGGAAATTTTCTCGGAGGCGCGCTTTAAGCTGGTCTGGGCCTTCTCACGCAATTCGGCTGCGCGCTCGCCAGTTGCCGTGGCGGCAGCACGCAACAGGTCTTCGGCATCGGCCAGCACCACTTTCAGATCACCGACCAGTTTGTCGCGATTGACGTTTTCCATCGTTATCCCTCTTTTCAGATTCAATAAAAATTCAATGCAGACGAGATGCCAGGGCACCTTGCCATGCGAGTGTAATGCATGCCCGGCCGGCGCGGCGTCAGCCGTTGTCGAACACCCAGTTGAGCAGCAGGTCCTGAAAGGCGCGGCTGCGCTCGGCGCCCGGGTCATTGACCAGGCACACCACCACATAACGCCGACCGGAATTTGCGTCGACGTAGCCGGCCACGGCGCGCACATCAGCAAGGCTGCCAGTCTTGATATGCGCATGACCGGCCACTGGGTCTGTCTTGACGCGATTGCGCATGGTGCCGTCACTGCCTGCAATCGGCAGCGTGGCCATCAGTTCAGACATGTTCGAGCCACGAAACGCAGTCTGCAGAATCGCGCCCATCTGGCGCGCGCTGATTCTTTCACGCCGTGACAGTCCCGAGCCGTTGTCGAGTTCGATCCCGCTGGTCTCGATGTTGCGCTGGGCCAGCAGGCTCTTGACCACGCGCGCAGACGACTCGGTCGAGGCGGGCAGATGCAGCATCTCCGAAGACAGGCTCAAGAACACGCTACGTGCCATGACGTTGTTGCTGAACTTGTTCATGTCGTAGAGCAACACGGCCAGCGGATCGGAATCGTGCTCGCCCAGAACCCGCGCGCCCTGGGGGGTGCTGCCATCCATCACCCGGCCAAGCAGCCTGCCCCCCAGTTCCTTCCAGAGCGTGGCCACCAGTGCGGCGCTGTACGGCCCGGCCGGCTCGAAACTGACGTTCAAGGTCTTCTCGCCACACGAGGCGGCGTAGCTGCCGGTAAAGGCAATGCGATTGGGATTGCTCAGATCAAGGCCAAGACGCGCTTTCCAGTCGCCACATGACTCGCTTGAAAGTCGCGGCGCGGCCACGCTTTGCTCGCCCAGCACGGGGGTCGCGAAGGTCACCACCCGCTGATGCGCCACATCCGGCGCGAAAGTCAGCGTGGTGGCGTCGAAATTGACCAGGAAAGCATCGGGCGCGACGTTATAGGCGCGGTAGGGCTCGCCATCGAATTGCGCCGGATCGGTCTGCAATGGCGCATAGAGGCTGCGATCGATCAGGATATTGCCGCTGATCTCGCGCATTCCGCGGCCGCGCAACTGGCGCAGCAAGGCCCACAGATCCTGCTCGGAAAGATGCGGGTCGCCGCTGCCATGGATCACCAGATCACCCTGCAGCACACCGTTTTCGAGCGGCGCTGCAGATACCGCCACGGTGCGGTAGACGTAGCCTTCGCCGAGCAGCTCAAGCGCCGCGAAACTGGTCACCAGCTTCATGGTCGAGGCCGGATTCATCGGTGTATCGGCGTTGAGCGCGAGCGACGGCCCGTTGCCATCGAGCGGCGCGACCAGCACGGCCACGGCACCTGCGGGCAACTGGCTGCGCTGCAGTTCCTCCGCCAGCGCTTGCGGCAGAGGCTGGGCTGGCGTCTGCGCGAACCCGTGCGGTGCGACCAGGCTCGCCAAAAGAGCGCACAGGCCGACCAGGAGACGGCACCGCAGTGACCGCCTGCTTATCAGCACAGGCTCAACCCTTTTTCACATAGGAATTGCACCAGCCCTTGGCCGACACCAGCTTGTGGAAGATCGGGCAGTCTCCAGACGCGTCACCGGCCTTGCCCTGGTACAGCTGGCAGTTGCCACAGGCCGAGCCTGCCACGTAGGAGGGCGACTTGGTCTTGTCGACCTTGCTGGCATCGTCCTTGTAACCGAGCGCCTGTGCCACCGGGTCGGCCTCGGTCAGATGTTCCTCAGCCCGGGCCACGCCGCTTGCTGCGATGGATAGGGCTCCAGCGGCTTGCGCCCCGAGCACGATGAAGCGACGGCGTTGATTGGTCATTTGGGTCGCGAAAGGAAGGTAGCGGGTCAGTCAAACGAAATGATGCGCCAAGGATGCAGAGCTGCACCTGGCACCATGCCATGGCGAGAGTCCGCGTCAGGAACCGGAACTGGCAGAAGGCGTTCCACCACCTGCAGCACCCACCCTCGGGCTCAACAGGTGCACCAGTTCGACCACCGAGTCGGCATGCAATTTGTCCATGATGCGGGCGCGGTGGTTCTCGATGGTGCGGATCGACAGGCCGAACTCGTCGGCGATCTCGCGGCTCGACTTGCCACCAACCACACGCACCGCGACTTCGCGCTCCTTGGCGGTCAGCAGTGCGAAGCGCGCGTCGATGGTGCCCTGCTCGAGTTTCTCGTGATGGGCCACCTTGGAGCGTTGCAGTGCGGCCTGGATCTTTTCTGCCAGGGCGCTGGCGCCGAACGGCTTCTGGATGAAATCCATGGCACCGGCACGCATCGCCTCGACCGCAGTGTCGACATCGCCGTAGCCGGTCACGAACAGGATCGGGATGCGGTGACCGCCTTCGATCAGCCGGCGCTGCACTTCGAGCCCGGACAGTCCTGGCATGCGGATGTCGACCACCAGACATTCGATCGGATCGCTGCGATAGGCCTGCAGGAAGTCTTCTGCCCGTGCAAACGCCTTGGCGCTCGCGCCGATCGAGCGGGCGATCTCGACCACCAGCTCACGGATCGCCTCATCGTCGTCGACGACGTAGACCACCGGAGGTACAGGTATCGAATAGGTCGGGTTGGCCATCCTAAGACTCGTCAAGGGCTGGGCAACGAAAGCATCGCCCGGCAGAACCGCCAACTGGCGGCGTCCATATGATACCGAGGTTTGCCTCGCGCGCGTACCGGTCGGGCCTCAGAGTTCCACCTTCACATCCTGATTGATTTGATGCGCTTCTGCCCTGATCAGTTCCAGAGCTCGGGCGATGTCTGCACGACGTTGTCCTGCGACCGGTTGCCGGCCTGCATCGAGCTGCGGGTCGATCAGCGGTTCCAGCTGGCGCGCGCGCGCGCTCAGGGCTTCGAAACCGAAGGTGGCGCCAGAGCCTGCCAGGCTGTGAACCAGGTGAAACAGAGCCGACAGCGCCGGCGGATCGGCAGGATCTTGCTGCAGGGTGCTCCAGGCCACGTCCATGTCATGAAAGCGAACCACCAGCCGCTCCTTGAAGCGCTGCTTCAGCTGCTGCCATTTCTCGTCGAACTCAAGCGACTCCACCTGCTGGTTACCCCTTGCGCTACGCCGCTGTATCCTCGATGCGCTTCCAGATTCTCCTCAGGGAATCAGACAGTGTCATCGGATCGAACGGCTTGGCCACCACGTCTCTTGCGCCGAGCGACAAAAATTCTGCAATCTCGCCCGGCTGAACCTTGGCCGTCATGAAGATCACGGGAATTGCGGCCGTGTTCGGATCAGCCTGCAGGCATTTCAGCGTGGCGGGTCCGTCCATCTCGGGCATCATCACATCAAGCACGATGATCTGCGGTTTGAAGGCCTCGACGCGCTGCAGGGCTTCCTGCCCCGATTCGCACGCCAGCACCTCGAACCCCCCCACGACCTCGAGCGCCATGCTGGCCACCTCGCGGATATCTGCGTCGTCTTCGACATAGAGAATGCGCTCAAGTTGCATATCGTCACTCACCTTTAGGACACCAGCTTTCTGATGGTGTCGAGCAGTTGTTGGTTGGAGGTGCGCGATTTCACCAGGGCCGCGTTGACGCGCTCAGCCAGCGCGCCCGAGGGCTCGTGGGCCGAGAACACCAGCACCGGGGTGGTGGCATTGAGGCCCACCAGGTGCGGCAAGACGCCGAGCCCGGATGCATCGGGCAGCCCGACATCAAGCACCAGCAGATCGAACGACTGGGTGCGCAGCAAGCGGCGTGCTTCGGCCACACTCGATGCCGCGCTGACCACCACCTGATCGCCCACCAGGGTTTGCAACACCCGCTGCACGTCGGGATCGTCCTCGACGTGCAGGATGCGCACCCGGTCGTTCTTGCCGCGCACGGCGCGCCGCACCGCGACCAGCAGCCGGTCGCCGTCGATCGGCTTGTCGAGCCAGTCGAGCACTGCATGGCCACCGGCCAGTTCGTCGCGTTGCGCATCGCCGTAGCCCGACACCACCACCACGGGCGGCACCTCGACCTTGCCTTCGGCCTTGAGCTGGCGAATCAGCGAGATGCCGTCCTGGCCGGGCAGCGTGATGTCGAGCGTCATGACCGCGTAGCGCCTGCTCAGCAGCAGCTTTCTTGCCTCTTCGGCGCTAAATGCGATGTCGACTTCGTAGCCGGCGTCCTTCAGCATGATCGACAGCAGATCGGCGACGTCGACGTTGTCGTCGCACACCAGAACGCGCGGTGCATCCGAGCTCGCCAGTTCAGGCTCGGGCAGCCGCACCGGACTATGCCACTGCGGCACTTCGAACCAGAAGGTGCTGCCTTCTCCGAGCGTCGATTCAAAGCCCATGGTGCCGTCGTGACGTTCCACGATGGCCTTGGAAATCGACAGGCCAAGGCCGGTACCACCCTTCTTCCTGGTATCGGAACTGTCGGCCTGCGAGAAGCGCTCGAACACCTGGGTGTGGAATTCGGGCGGCACGCCCAGCCCATGGTCGGTCACAGAGATGCGCACCATGCCGGCCGCAAGCGATGCGCTGACCTCGACGTTGCCTGCGATCGGCGAAAACTTGGAGGCGTTCGACAACAGGTTGTTCATGACCTGGATCAGCCGGTCGAAATCGCCGTAGATGCGCAGCTCCGGCTCGATCGGCAAAGTGGTGAGCGTGACCTTGTACTGCGCGGCATAGCCGGCATTGGCGTCGAGCGCGTGATCGATCAGCGCCGCCACTTCCAGGGGCCGCATGTCAAAGCGCATCTTGCCCGACTCGATCTTCTCCATGTCGAGCATGTCGTTGACCAGGCGCACCAGCCGTTCACTGTTGTGGTGGGCGATCTCCACCATGCGCTTGGTGCGTTCTGGCAGCGCGCCCGCGGCACCACCCACCAAAAGGCCAAGCGAGCCGCGAATGCTGGTGAGCGGGGTGCGCAGCTCGTGACTGATGATCGAGACAAACTCGCTCTTCATGCGATCGATGCGGCGGCGCTCGGTCAGATCGCGCGCGATGCCGATGAAAAGACCGGGGTCGCCGGGACTGCTTCTGACCAGCTGCAAGAACACCTCGGTCGGCACCTCGACACCATCTTTTCTGCGCTGCGAGGTTTCATAGCTGAGCCACGGTCTGCCGCCCGACAGCAGCTGGGCGATCTGCGAGCGAAATACATGTTCTGGCATCGACGTGGTGAGGTCGGTGGCGCGCATCTTGAGCAGCGCCTCACGGCTGTAGCCAAGCGTTTCCTCGACCCCGCGGTTGGTGTAGACGAAGCGCAGGCTGACCGGATCGAACATGAAAATCATGTCGACCGTGTTGTCGAGCATGGTCTGAAAGCGTCTGATCTCCTCGTCGCGCCGCTTGGCATCCGAGATATCGCGCACGATGCCGGTAAAAAGGCGCTCGGTGTCGAGCTGCACCTCGGCAATCGCCAGGTCGATCGAAAAGCGCGTGCCGTCGGCCTTGATGCCGACCAGTTCGCGCCGTCCGAGCTGGGTGATGGTCTCG
>CAZZVZ010000074.1:7104-10769 GCA_964657655.1 Gammaproteobacteria bacterium
ACATCGGGCACCAGCAGCCGCACCGGGCGCCCGACGATATCCTTCGCCTGGTAGCCGAAGATATGTTCGGCAGCTGGATTGATCGACTGCACCACCCCGGTCTCGTCGATGGTCATGACGCCATCGGGCACATTCTGCAGGATGGTGCGCACGCGCGCTTCCGAATGCGTCAGGCGTCGCTCGATCGTGCCGCGCTGCACCACCTCGTTCTCGAGTTCCTGATTGAGACGGTCAAGGCGCGCTGCTGCACGCGCCAGCGACGTCCCCATCACCACGGCCAGCAGCACGGTCACAGTCGACAGGATGAAGAGCACCACGGAACTGATCGACTGCAGCTTGGCCAGCATGTCTTGTCGCTCGACCAGCAGACGCTGCTCGTCGACCTGCATGGCGTTCAGTTCGACGCTCAGCTGGTAGCGCAGCTGGGCACCGGTCTTCGCCAGCCGTGCCAGTTCGTCGCTGTTGCCGCGTGGCGCGCCGGCCGGCAGATTGCAGTACGCCTTCATCGGTGTCAGATATTCCGCCACCCAATGCGACCAGAGCGCATCGAGGTGCGCGAGGCGCTGCTGCTGAACATCGTTGTCGCGCACCATCCGGGCGAGCGCGCGATAGCGCTCTTCATAGTCGAAGGCGGGCCCCAGGTTCCTGCGAAACACGTTGTCACCGGTGGCAGCACAATACGGCAGACCGCGATCGGAATTGGTCGCGGCATTGAGCTCGGAGAGCGCCGCCATGACCTGGTAGGTGTGGGTACTCCACTGCTGCGCGGACAGCAGTTCGCGGTAATAACGCCCCGCCACCATGATGAGCGCGACGATGCAGATCAGCGTCACACTCATCGCTAGAATGACACGCGATTTCAGCGACGCGATTTTCAGGGACATAGGGAGGGACTGCTTGAATTGATGCGAAGCGCCAGGGGCCTTGCTGGCACACCTGACGGCTGCCCCATTATGACCTTTCGTATGCATCTCGGAAAGCGCCGTTCGATGAGCGCGTCGCGGCGCGCACCGCATCGTGATCTCGGTGCACAATGAGCGGCCTTGTCCGGATCTGCAACACCGCCGTGGAGAATCAATCGATGCCGTCGCTGGATCATTCGCGTTTCTACCAATACCTTGAACTCAATCAGCTGCTGGCCGCCTTCGCCAGCGAGTACCCGCGCTTCGTCAGGCTGTCTCGCCTCGGACAAAGTCATGAGGGGCGCGACATCATGCTGGTCACCCTGACCGATCACGACAGTGGTGCTGCAGATGACAAGCCAGCCTTCTGGCTCGACGGCAACATCCATGCATCAGAACTGGCGGCGTCTGCTGCATGTCTTTACTTCCTCGAGTGGATGCTGAAGAACAGGGACAGCAACCAGGACATCGACTACTGCCTCAAATCGCGCACCTTCTACATCTGCCCGCGCATCAACCCGGACGGGGCCGAATGGGCCATGGCGGCCAACCCGCGCTACGTCCGGTCCAGCACCAGGCGCTACCCGTTTGACGAGGAAATCGTCGAAGGGCTGGTGGTCGAGGACATCGACGGTGACGGTCAGATTCTCGACATGCGCATCGAGGACAGCAACGGACCGTGGAAGACGCATCCAGACGACGAGCGTCTCTTGATCCGGCGCTCGCCCACCGATCGCGGCGGCCGCTACTACCGTGTGCTGCCCGAAGGACGCTTTGTAAATTTCGACCCCGATCGCCTGCTGTTGCCCAACGACGCCCAGGGGCTCGACCTGAACCGCAACTTTCCGAGCAACTGGCGTCAGGAGTTCGAGCAGCAAGGTGCGGGCCCATTTCCTGGTTCGGAGCCGGAAATCCGCGCGCTGCTTGATTTCATCACGTCGCACAAGAACATCTGCGCGGGCACCACCTTTCACACCTTCTCTGGCGTGCTGCTCAGACCCAGCAGCCAGGTCGCCGACGACAAGATGGCCCCCGAAGATCTCTGGATCTATCAGACCATGGGCAAACAGGGCGAGGCCATGACGGGCTACCCAGCGCTGTCGATGTTTGAAGACTTTACCTATTACCCCGGCCAGACGCTGGGCGGCTCGTTCGACTGGCTGTACGAACACATGGGCGCCTTCATGTGGGTGGTGGAAATCTGGGACCCGCGGCGCGCGGCCGGCATCGAAACCAAGGAATACATCCACTGGTTTCGTGATCATGACAGCGCCGACGACATCAAGCTGCTGCAATGGAGCGACAAGGAACTCGAGGGCCGGGGCTACCTGCCCTGGCGCTGGTTCGACCACCCGCAGCTGGGCAAGATCGAGATCGGCGGCTGGAACCGGTTTCATGCGTTTCGCAATCCGCCGCCCGAACGGCGCGAAGCCGAGTCGGCGCGTTTTCCGCAATGGATCCTGTGGCAAGCGCTCATCATGCCAAAGCTCGAGTGGCGCGATACGCGCATGGAACTGATCGAGGAAAGCGCCGACACAGTGAGCTACAAGGTGCGCGCAGTGGTCGAGAACAGCGGCTGGCTGCCGACCTATGTGACCAAGCAGGCGATCAAGAGGAAACTGCTGCGCGGCCTGATCGCGGAACTCGATCTGCCTGTAGGTGTGGCGCTCGTGAGTGGCAAGCAGCGCATCGAGGGCGGCGAGCTGGAAGGGCGCTCGAGTGTGCCAAGCCCGCAGAGCTTCTCGGTCGGCAGCAATGCCACGGCCGACCGCGCCGTGTTCGAATGGGTGGTGCGCGCGCCGCGCGGCAGCAGCATCGGTATTGCCGTACACCACGAACGCGCCGGGCGGCTCAGCCGCCAGCTGAGCCTCGACTAGCAGCGTTTGATGTTGCGCATGCTGCCAGCATTCATCAGCGACGGTCCCAAGCCCACGCTCGAGCGCGTGCTCGGCACGCTCGGCCTGATCGCGCTGGTCACTGTGGCGCGCTGGCTGCTGCAGGGCGCGCTCAATTTCAACGTGCCGTTCCTCCTGTATTTCCCGAGCATCATGCTGATTGCCTGGTTCGCGGGCACGCTGTGCGCCCTGCTCGCGATCATGCTCGAGTCCGCCATCGCCGCGTGGCTATTCGTGCCGACCAGCACCGATCCGCTGGCTACCATGCGGATCGCGATTTTCGTTGCCGGCAGCGTCCTGATCGTGTGGGCCAGTCGCGCCTTGCACCGGGCGCGCCGCGAACTGATCTCGGCCCGCCAGCGCGAAGCGAGCCAGAGACGGCGTTACGAGCTGATGCTCGACAGCATTGTCGAGGCCGTGATCGGACTCGATGCGGATGGACGGGTGCTGTACCTCAATCGCGCGGCCGAGGAACTGAGCGGCCAGCCGCTCCCGACCGCGCTTGGCCGGCCACTGCTGCATCTGCTGCCGCTGAGCGACCAGTCGAGCGCGCGCCAGGTGACGGATCTCGATACCTTGCAGCAGCGCCCGCAGGGATGGCTGCTGGCGGTCGATGGGCGCGAGCCGGTGCCCGTCGCAGTCAGCCTGTCAAAGATGCGCAGCGACGATGCCAGCAGCGGTGGCAGCGTGCTGGTGCTGCGGCTTGCATTCGAGGAACGCGAACGCGCGCGCCTGAACGCCGAGACCGAAGCAGCACGCGCCGACGCGGAAGCAGCCAACCGCATGAAGGATGACTTTCTGCGCATGGTGTCGCATGAACTGCGGGCACCGCTCAATGCCATTCTTGGCTGGGCCGATGTGATGCTGC
>CAZZVZ010000075.1:0-2711 GCA_964657655.1 Gammaproteobacteria bacterium
CTGCCGTTTGCCGTGTGGGCCGCATGGCTCTTGTCGCGCGTCGATTTCTACGGCAAGTGGCTGTTCGATGCGGTCGTCAACGCCCCCCTGGTCCTGCCTCCGGTCGTGATCGGCTATCTGCTGCTGGTGACCTTTGGCGCGCGCGCACCGATCGGAGCGTGGCTGCTTCATGTCTTGCATCTGCAGCTGATCTTCACCACCTGGGGCGCGATGCTGGCGGCCTCGGTCATGGGGTTGCCTCTCATGGTGCGCGGCATTCGCCTGTCGTTCGATTCTGTCGACGGCCGGCTCGAGAGCGCAGCGCGCACGCTCGGCGCCACGCCGTCTGACGTGCTCCGCAGCGTGACCTTGCCGCTTGTCACACCTGGCATCCTGTCGGGCTGCCTGCTCGGCTTCGCACGCGCGCTCGGTGAGTTCGGTGCCACCATCACCTTCGCCGGAAATATCGAGGGTCAGACGCGCACTCTGCCGCTTGCCATCTATACGGCCCTCAACAGTGCCGACGCCGACCAGCAGGTGCATCGGCTGGTCGCCTTGTCGCTGCTGCTCGCCTGTATCGCGATCGTCGTCGCAAGCCAGCTCGAGCGGCGCGTGCGCAGCTACATCGGACAGGGCCATGCTTGATTTCGACTTCGAAGCTCAAGCCGGTGCCTTTGCCGTCAGGGTCGCGCTCAATGCGCCAAGCGACGCGCTGGTGGCCTTGTTCGGACGCAGTGGCGCGGGCAAGACCACGGTGCTCAATACCATCGCGGGGCTGGTGCGCCCAAGCCGGGGCTACATGCGCCTTGATGACACACTGTTCTTTTCATCCGAGCAAGGCGTTGCCATGCCCATCGAGCAGCGCGGTATCGGCTATGTGTTCCAGGAAGGTCGTCTGTTTCCGCACCTGTCGGTCGAACAGAACCTGGACTACGGGGCACGCCGCGTCAAGCTCTGGCAACCCAGCCGAGCCTCAGGTGAAGACACACAGCGCGGCATCCGCATCAAGCGTCAGGAGATCATCGACCTGCTGGCGCTCGGTTCCTTGCTGAAACGCCGCACCACGTCCCTCTCCGGCGGCGAGCGCCAGCGGGTGGCGCTGGCGCGCGCGCTGCTCGCCAATCCGCGCCTGCTCTTGCTCGACGAGCCGCTCGCCGCGCTGGACATGCCAAGAAAGCTTGAAGTGATGGATTACATCGAGCGTCTGCGCCGGCTCACACGCATCCCGATGGTGCTGGTGTCGCACGCGCTGGAAGAAGTGGCACGCCTGGCCGACATTCTGGTGGTGCTCGATCACGGCGAAGTAAAAGCGCAAGGTCCGGTCGGCGCGGTGCTGACGCGCCCGGAGCTGGCCGCTCTCCTTGGAGAGCAGGACGCCAGCTCCCTGATCGAAGGCGAGATCACCGTGGCTGAACATGATGGCCGTCTCGCCACCTTGAGTTTCGCGGGCGGAGAGCTGCAGATCCGGGCGCGCGGCAAGACGATCGGTGCACACGTGCGCCTGCGCATCCGGGCCAGCGACGTCGCGCTCTCGCTGCAGCCGTTGCAACATGTCAGCATCAGCAACATGCTGGCTGCCCGCGTACTTGAACTGAGCCCTGCGCCATCCGGGAACATGCTGGTCCTGCTCGACGTGCGCGGCACCCGCCTGATGGCTTTGATCACGCAGGATTCGGCCAGGCGCCTCGGGCTGCAGCAAGGCAGCGCCGTGTGGGCGCTGACCAAGAGCGTGACACTGATCGAAAGCAATCCGGCAGCCTCGTGAACGCATTGGAAGATCACCGCGCGCGGCTGCCCATTTTATTGCGCAGCGAACGCATCTTTCTGGACGACAAGGCGGTGTTCGAGCGGATCGCCCAAGGCTGGCTGATGCTGTCGCCCAACAATCCCACCTTCTGGTGGGGCAATACCCTGTTCATGGACCATCCTCCCCGGCCACGTGACCTGATCGAATGGCCGCGCTATTTTGAGGAACAGGTGCAGCAACGCCAGCCTGAATCGAAACACATGACGTTCGGCTGGGAAGGCCAGGAGAGCGGCTTCGCCCGCTCCTTCACCCGATACGGATTTGATTTCTTCCGGCTCTCGGCGCTGGTGACGAGGCATGTCGGCAACCCACGAGCCTGCCAGGCCGAAGTGATGCTGCGCGCCTTCGAGGACCACGACTGGCCTTCCCTGCCAGCTTGGCTGACCAGCCAGCGTGACGCCTTGCACGAGGCGTACAACTATCAGAAGTTCATCGAGCGCTCATGTTGTAACTGGCAGCGCCTTCATCACCTTGATCAGGGCAACTGGTTCGGCGCGTACAGCGGTCGGCATCTGGTCGCGGCTCTGGGCCTTTACGTGGAGGCACAGCCCGACCGGAGCGGGCGGCGGCTGGCTCGATATCAGCAGGTCACCACCGATGCGAAGTGGCAGCGTCAGGGAATCGCGTCGGCACTGATCGCGCTTGCAGCGCGGCAGATTGCGCTGCGCTATGCGCCCACCGACTTCGTGATCCAGGCCGATTCCGATGGTGCTCCACGTCGCATCTATGAGGCGCTCGGCTTTCGCGAAGTGGCATCGTCGTTCGGTCTCGAGCGGCCTCCCCCCGCCCCAGCGGCTGCAGCCTGATGACTGCGATTCAGATGAGGGAGGAATACCGGCGTGTTCTGAAGCTTGCCATTCCCATCGTCCTGGCCAATCTGACCCAGCCGTTGCTGTCGATGGTCGATACCGGCATCGCTGGCCAC
>CAZZVZ010000075.1:2721-10746 GCA_964657655.1 Gammaproteobacteria bacterium
GCGGGAACCGCGCCGGCCGACGATCGCGTAGTCACCGCAGGCGGGCGCGTGTTGAGCGTCACGGCGCTCGGCGGTGTAGCGCTTGGCGGCCTGATTTTTTCTTTCATCTTCTGGGGACTCGGCTTTCTGCGCATGAGTACCACAGGACTGATTGCCCAGGCGCACGGTGCAGGCGATCTACTGCTGCTGCGACATGTGCTGTGGCGGGCCAGCGCACTGGCGCTGCTTCTCGGCGCCATCATCCTGGCGCTGCGCATTCCCCTGATTGCGATCGCATCGGCCATCCTGACTGACCGCCAGGAATTACTCGGACAGGCCAGGCTCTACTGCCATGCCCGCATCTGGTCGGCACCGATGGCCTTGTGCAACTACGTTTTCCTGGGATACCTGCTTGGCGTACAGCGGGTACGCGCGGCACTGATGCTGCAGATCCTCGTCAATCTGGTCAACGCCGTCGCGGCGTTCACACTGGTCTATCTCGCACATCTGGGCGTGGCGGGCCTCGGTGCTGCCACTGCCGTGGCCGATACCTCTGGATTCGTGATCGGCCTCGTGGTGCTGTGGCGCGGCAATGCGGCGCTTTTGATTGCGCCGTCGCTCAAGGCCCTGTTGGAGGCGGCTGAGTTGAAGCGGCTGGTGGTGCTCAACATCAACCTGTTCGGCCGCACCATGTGCCTGCTCGCCGTATTCGCCTGGTTCACGCGCTCGTCGGCGAGCGTCTCGGTTGCGGCGCTGGCCGGAAACACTGTGCTGCTCAACTTCCAGACTTTCATGGCCTATGGCCTCGACGGCTTCGCCAACGCCTGCGAGGCCATGGTGGGCGCTGCGATTGGCGCGGGCAACCGGCTGCAATTGGTGGCTTCCATCAAAAGCTCGACCACGCTGGCCGGACTTGTGGCGCTGGCGTTCGCCCTCACCTACGCAGTGTTCGGCAGCAGCATTATCCGGCTGCTCACCGACCTCGAAAGTGTGCGCGTCGAGGCGATTGCCTTCTTGCCGTTTGCGGTCATGTCGCCGCTGATATCGGTATGGGGCTTCCAGTTCGACGGGGTCTTCATCGGTGCCACGCGCACCCGTGACCTGTTCTTCGCGATGATCATTTCAAGCGCCATCTTCGCCGCCTCGCTTGCGCTGTTGTCGCCGCTTGGCAATACGGGCCTTTGGAGCGCCCTGATGATTTTCATGGCCAGCCGCGGCTTGAGTCTGTTGACCCTGCTACCGCGCCTGATACGTTCGGTGCCGCTGCCAGCTGCCTGAGATTGGCACAGCGTCGGGTTTGTCTGTACGATTGCAGTTGAGAACTTTGCGTTCTGCGCATGGGTCTCAGTTTCACCCCGGGGGCGAATTGGAATCGACGGGGGTATTAAGCATGCAGGGCATACCGAGGACCAGTCACCTCGCAAATCCATCTGGAAACAAAAGTAACTGCAAACGACGAAACGTTCGCACTAGCCGCTTAAACACCGGTTAGCTTTGCACCATCTCTTCCTTGGGGTGGGTCGGGGCGACTCGACAGCAAAGTCATTAACAAGGAATCGGACATTATCGGGTCACTTGATAACGTTCTAAATCCAAGGTGACTCGCGGAGAAAGCAGCGTGCCGGTTCGCGGCTGATCCGTTAAAACCAATCAACTCGGCTAAGTATGTAGAACTGTATGTAGCGTGCTTTCGGACGCGGGTTCGAAACCCGCCGCCTCCACCATTTACCAAAAACCCAACCCTTACCGGTTGGGTTTTTTTCTGCCCGGAACGAAAGTGGTGGCGCGGTTGTGCCTTGGCGTCTTGAGCAAACTTATCCTGAAGTCGCCGTTCCAGGCGCTCGGCCGGCTTCGTCAGGTTGCTCCACCGCCTATTGATCGCGGTCGGCTTGCCGCGCGCCGGGCCGCACAGGGCATGGGGCATGAGGTGCCGCAATGATCCGGGATCGACATCGAGCACGGGCTCGCGCCCCGTTCCGAGCGATGAGGAAATTTATTCATGCAGAAGCCCGGCGTCTTTGCCGCGTCTCCTTTCTAGAAACACGGTCAACCTGGACAGCGCTGCAATGCTGCTTCTTGCTGGCGAAGTAAAGAGCACTGCTTGCCGGTCGGCCCATCAACCAGGGCAACACCTCGACCTGACATGCGTTTTATCCGCGTGCTAACCGGTATGATGACCAGTTATGGTGGATCTCGTCAGCACGCGGCTCTACAGTCGTTCAGCGCTCTCCACGGCCGATGCCGAGCGCCTTGGGCGTGTGGTCGAGCAGGTCCGCGACTACGCCATCTACATGCTCTCGCCCGATGGTCATGTCGCCAGCTGGAACGCGGGTGCGCAGCGCTTTAAGGGATATAGCGCAAGCGAGATCATCGGCAAGCATTTCTCCGTGTTCTATACGGCTGAAGACCGCGCCGCCGGGATTCCGCGACTGGCCTTGAAAACTGCCGAAGAGCAGGGCAAATTTGAAGCCGAAGGCTGGCGCGTCAAGAAAGACGGCAGCCACTTCTGGGCCAGCGTCGTGATCGATGCGGTGCGTGATTCTGAAGGCCAGCTGGTCGGCTTTGCGAAGATCACGCGCGACATCACCGCACAGCGCGCAGCTGCGCTCGAATTAAGACAGAGCGAAGAGCGCTTTCGCTTGCTGGTTGAAGGTGTCACCGACTACGCCATCTACATGCTCTCGCCGACTGGCGAGGTGACCAACTGGAACAGCGGCGCGACCAGGATCAAGGGATATCGGCCAGCCGAGATCCTCGGCTCGCATTTCTCGCGCTTCTATACCGATGAAGACCGGGCGGCGGGAATCCCGGAGATGGCACTTGCCACAGCGCTCGACAAGGGACGTTTTGAAAGCGAAGGCTGGCGCGTGCGCAAGGACGGTAGCCGATTCTGGGCGAACGTGGTGGTCGATGCCATCTTTGACGAGAACGGCGTGCTGCTGGGCTTTGCCAAGGTCACGCGCGATGTCACCGAGCGGCGCGAGGCCGCAGCCGAACTGGACAAGGCCAGGGAAGCCCTCTTCCAGTCGCAAAAGCTCGAGGCGATCGGCAGGCTGACGGGTGGCATCTCTCACGACTTCAACAATCTGCTGGCCGTCATGACGAGTGGTCTGGAAGTCATGTCACGCAGTCAGCCGGATGCCCGCGCTGCACGCATCATCGCCGGTATGCAGCGTGCCACCGAGCACGGCAGCCGACTCACGCAGCAATTGCTCAGCTTCGCGCGGCAGCAGTCGCTGCACACCGAGCGCAACAACGTCAACCGCCTGGTGCTGAGCTTCGAGGCGGTATTGCGCAGGGCAGTGACCGACAACGTGGCGTTTCATCTCGAGCTCGATCACCGCCTGAGGGATATCGAAGGCGACGCCGTGCAGATCGAGGCGGCGCTCCTGAACCTGATTACCAATGCATGCGATGCCATGCCCCAGGGCGGCACCTTGCACCTGCGCACCAGCAATGTGGTGCTGGCCGCCGACCAGATTCCTGAAATTCCAGCAGGCAGCTACGCGCGGGTGTCGGTCACCGACACCGGTACCGGCATGAGCGAGGAAGTCAGGACAAGGGCGTTGGAACCGTTCTATACGACAAAGCCCGTTGGTCAGGGAACCGGGCTTGGTCTTTCCCAGGTGTACGGTCTGCTGCGCCAACTCGGTGGCTTCTTGCATGTGCAAACCGCAGTCGATCAGGGCACAACGATATCGATGTACTTCCAGACGCTCGAAGCGTCCGAAGCAACAGGCACATCGCAAATCATCAGCGAGCCACCCACTGCCCTGCTGGTGGATGACCAACCTGACGTGCTCGCCATGACGCAGGAGCTGTTCTTGTTGCTGGGCTACCGCATCCTGACTGCCAATAGCGGGCCGGAGGCGATCGACATCATGACGCGCACACCGGGCATCGATGTGGTGTTCACCGACGTCGTCATGCCAGAGATGTCCGGCTTCGACGTTGCGCGACGGGCTCGCGAGATGCAGCCGGAAGCGCGCATCATTCTGGTGTCCGGATATGCCCGATCGGAGATGGAGAAAGAAGCCTTCCCGCTGGCCTCGTTCGGATTCTTGAGAAAACCGTTCAAACTGGCTGACATCGAAACGTTGCTGCAGTAGCAGGCAGCAGCGCGAATCCAGCTGGTGCGAACCAGGTCCCAACTTTTCGCCGATGCCTCAACCGTCTGGCCTGCTCGCAATCGACGCCGCACTGCGCGGTGCCCTGGTGGCCGTCTTGCTGCTGCTCGCGCTCGGCATGGTGCGCGGCCACGCGACATCTCGGGTGACGCGCGCCTGGGCGCTGTTGGCCATCGGCCTGTCCATTCAATCGCTGGCTGCAGCCCCCGAGATCGAACTGAATCTCGAACGGGTATGGCAGGCGCCTCTGGTCGCGATTTCGGTAGGCAACGGGGTGTTGTTCTGGGTGTTCACCAAAGTGCTGTTCGATGATGACTTCAGGCCGGGGCCGGGTCACGTGCTGTTCTGGCTTTTGGTGGCCATTGCAAGCGGTCTCAACTGCGCCTTGGGTGCCGACCTCTCGCCCTGGCTAGAGCGCAGCCTGGAACTGGTGCAACGCGCCACCCCCTTGTTGTGTGCGGTGCTGGTCATCCTCGCCGCCGGTTCGCAGTGGGCCGCCGACCTGGTGGAGCGGCGCCGCAGCCTGCGCGCCTTTATCACCGTCGGTGGCGTGATCTATTCAGTGGTGCAGCTTGCACTGCGCCTGTCGACCGCGAGCGGCACGCTGTCGCCGGCCTTTGCCCTGGTCGACACCTCCATCTTGCTGCTGCTGGTCGGCGGGGTGGCAATCCGCGCCCTCGTGGTACAAAGCCCGGAACTTCTCGGGCCGCCCGCAGATGCTGGTGAACAAGAGCAGGCCCCGCCCTTGACGCTGGCGGGCGCGCCCGAGACGGCCGCCCCGTCAGGGGAGGTGCCAGCAGCGCATGCCAGCACGGTCCCTCCGCGCAACGATCCTGACCGGCTGCTTGCCGGGCAGATCGTGAGCAGAATGCTCGAAGAACAGATCTATCGCCAGCCGGAGCTGACTGTGGCGAGCCTTGCTGCGACTCTTGCAGTGCCAGAATACCGCTTGAGGCGCGCCATCAATCAGGCGCTTGGATTTCGCAATTTCAACGCTTTCGTGAACAGCTTCCGGCTGGCCGAGGCGAAGCAAGCGCTGGCGCGCCGCGATCGGGATCACCTGCCGATCCTGAGCATCGCCCTGGAAACCGGTTTTCAGTCGATCGGGCCGTTCAATCGCGCCTTCAAGGCCTCGACCGGTCTGACGCCGAGCGAATTTCGCGAAAAACATCGCACCGAAAACAGCAATCTGCTGGCCGAATCCTTCAATTCAAACTTCCGGCGAGACAGCCTTTCTGTCGAATCCTAGCCTTAACGGGTCGGGCGTTCTGCCCATTTGGATTCGGAGATGTCATGTTTAAACTCGATCTTGATCGCGCCGTCGGTAAGGCGCTATTGCTGTTCGCCTTGTTGGCCCAGGGTGCTGGCCCCGCCCTCGCATCGACCGGCTACACAGTGCTTGCTGCGACCCAGCAGGACGGCCCGGTAACGGTGCTCTACCCAAGCGATTCAGCGCCGAGCGCGTTCGACCGCGGTGAATTCCATTTCAGCCTGGCACGCGACGGGGCCGCTCTCACCGGCAATCGGCATCTTGTGGTGATCTCGCACGGATCCGGAGGATCGCCCTGGGTCGGCATGGACCTGGCCGAGAGCCTGGTGACACTTGGCTTTGTGGTGGCGATGCCAGAGCACCAGGGCGACAACTTCAAGGACACCAGCGATCCGGGACCCGACAGCTGGACCAAGCGCCCCGGCGAAGTCTCGCGCGCCATCGACCGTGTCGCCGCCGATCCACGTTTTCACGATGCCCTGAAGGTCGACCGGGTCGGTGTCTACGGCATCTCTGCAGGGGGTCATACGGCGCTCGAACTGGCCGGCGCGAGCTGGTCGCCGGCACGTTTCGCCGAGCATTGTCAGGTGTCCACCCAGCTGCGCGAGGATTTCAATGCCTGCGTCGGGCTGATGACGGCCCTCAAGGGCAACATCTTCGATGGTGCGAAACTGTGGCTCGCCGAACACGCTATCCGGCACCGTTTTAGCGACGACACGGCGCGTCACGCGCGCGACCCGCGCATCGCAGTGGCGGTGGCCGCAGTGCCGTTCGCTGCAGATTTCGACATGGACACGTTGCGCCACCTGGACGTGCCAGTCGGCATGGTCGTCTCGAGCAACGATCTCTGGCTCGCTCCGCGCTTTAACGATCTGGCAGTGCTTGCGGTGTGCAACACCTGCAGCGTGATCGCCACGCTCGATCCGGCCGGCCACGGCGCCATGCTGTCGCCGCATCCGGACCACCTGACCGGCCTCGAAGGCGACCTGCTGAAGGATCCGCCCGGATTCGACCGCAGCCAGATTCCCGCCGTCAACGACAAGGTCGCCCATTATCTGGCCGCGCACTTGTTGTCCTGAAGCTCTCGCCACAAACGAGACGCGAGCAAGGGCGGCGTACTTCGCTTAGCCCTGACTTAGAACGAGCGCATGATTGCGCGCTCGCGCGTTTTAGGCCAGTCGGCATGCTGAATATCGGTATCCTTGAGCGCAACATATTGCCCGGACCGAATTCAAATTGCAGGTGCTTCTGGTAGAAGACGACAGGATGATCGGCCTGGCTGTCCAGCAGGCCCTGATCGACGCCGGCTATGACGTGCACTGGGTGCGTGACGGCCGCGACGCCTGTGGCTGGCTCACAGCCGAGGTCTGCCACCTGATGCTGCTCGACCTCGGGCTTCCAGGCGTCAACGGTCTTGAAGTGCTGCGCACGGCCAGAAGCGACGCGGCCAGCAATCCGCAGCTGCCCATCCTCATCATCAGCGCGCGCGATGCGGTCTCAGAGCGGATTGAAGGGCTCGATGCCGGTGCCGACGACTACCTGATCAAGCCTTTTGAGTTGGCAGAGCTGCTGGCACGCGTGCGCGTGCTGGTGCGAAGAGGCCAGGGCTCTGCAATGTCACGGCTCGAGGCGGGCAACCTGCAGCTCGACCTGGCCACCAAGGAAGCGACCTATGAAGGCTCGACGCTGCGCCTGTCAAGACGGGAGGTCGACCTGTTATGCGTGCTGATGCGTCGTCCCGGCGCGATCTTGTCGCGCGCAGAACTGGAACGGCAAATCTATGGCCGTGACGGCGATGTCGAGAGCAACGTGGTCGAATTCATCATCCACGGGCTGCGGCGCAAGCTCGGGCACTCAGTCATCAAGAACATTCGCGGGCTCGGCTGGTACGTCGGCGGCAGCCACGCGACATGAGTTATTCCCTGCAACGGCGCATGTTGCTGGCGCTCAGTCTATCGGCCGTTGCAGTCATCATCGTCACCTCGCTGGTCTCCGCTGCGATCTCCTATCCCGAAGCAGGTGAGGAACAAGACGAGCTGCTGCAGATGGCCACGGTGCTGGCAGAGCACTCGTCACCGCAACCAATCGAGATCGATGATGATGACGAACCCGAAGAGGTGCTGTTCGTCGCCACACCCGGAACCGTGATTCATCCCAAGGATCGCTCCGCAGCCCTGCTACTGCCAGGCGATGTCGCCGATGGCTTCTCCACCATTTTGCTCGCGCACGATCGCTACCGGCTCTACACCGCAGAGCGCCCGCAGGGACAGGGGCGCATCAGCGCAATGCAAAGGCAGCAGGTGCGTCGCGACGAGACCCTTCGATCGGTGGCCACTGCAGTGCTGCCCCTGTTCCTCGCCATCGTTCTGATCTGGCTGGTGTTTCGTAGCCTGATCCGCAGAACCTTCGACTCGATCGGCGAGCTCGGTCGCCAGCTGGTCTCGTCCACTGTGGCGGTGCCGGACCGAAGCAGGATCCCGATCGAACTGCTGCCCTTCATCCAGGAAGTGGAAACCGCCTGGGAGCGGCAACGCCTGCTGCTCGATGGCCGTGCGCGCTTCGTCTCGAACGTGGCCCATGAGCTACGTTCGCCGCTGGCAGCTGTTGCGCTGCAGATCGACAACGTCGCTTCAGTCGAGCTGTCCGATG
>CAZZVZ010000076.1:0-5474 GCA_964657655.1 Gammaproteobacteria bacterium
CCCCGCTTTATTCGAACACCACGCTGGTGAGCTTTCTGCCGACGCTCGCCAATGGCGGCACTGTGGTGTTGATGCCCAAGTTCGACGCGCTCGAGTTCCTGCGCCTGTCACAACAACATCGCGCCACCCACGCCATGCTGGTACCGGTGCAATACCGTCGCCTGATGCAGCTGCCCGACTTCGATCGCTTCGATCTGTCGAGCTACCGCCTCAAGTTCTCGACCAGTGCGCCCTTCGCCTCTGACATCAAGCAGCAGGTGCTGGCACGCTGGCCAGGCGGACTGGTCGAGTATTACGGCATGACCGAGGGGGGCGGCTCATGCATGCTGGTTGCCCATGAGCATCTGGACAAGCTTGCCACGGTGGGTCAGCCGATGGAAGGACACGAGGTACGGCTGATCGATGACGCCGGGGTCGAAGTCGGTCCTGGCGAGATCGGAGAAGTGGTGGGACGCTCGGCGGCCATGATGCGCGGCTATCACAACCAGCCGGACAAAACGCGCGAAGCCGAATGGTTCTCGCCCGAGGGAGAGCGCTTCATCCGCACCGGTGACATCGGGCGCTTCGACGAGGAAGGATTTCTCACATTGATGGATCGCAAGAAGGACATGATCATCTCAGGTGGTTTCAACATCTATCCGAGTGATCTTGAGGCTGAACTGACGCGCCATCCGGCGGTGCTCGAAGCGGCCGTTCTCGGCATGCCATCAGACGTCTGGGGCGAGACACCGGTTGCCTTCGTGGTGCTGCGCGCTGACCAGAGCATTGAGCCAGAGCCGCTGCGCAGCTGGGTCAACCAGAGAGTTGGCAAGACGCAGCGTCTGAGCGCCCTGCATCTCACCGACGCGCTGCCAAGGAGCGCCATTGGCAAGGTCCTCAAGCGCGAGCTGCGAGATGCATTGAGAGATTCAGCGCGCGATGATTTGCGGGCCACTCTCAACTGATCGCCGCGGCGCGCGGTCGCAAGCGGTCCGAAATTATTTTGCAGCTGTAACGCTGGGTCATCATTCGAGCCCGTAGTCACGCTATCTTGGTTGCACGACAAATGCTGCCACCACCCCGAGACCGCCATGCGACGCATTCTCTTTAGCCTGTGCCTGTACGCCATTACTTCTGTCGTTCTTGCCCAGCAGACGGTGACGGGGCCCCATGGCGGCACGGCCAGCGGCAGCGTGACCCAGCACGGCGCCAGCGTGTCGGGGAGCGCCGTGGCAACCAGTGCACGCGGGCGCACCGTGTCGGGGAGCGGCAGCGTCGCCAAGACGCGCAACGGCACCAGCGAGAGCGGCTCCGTGACAGGACCAAGAGGCGGCATGAGCACGGCAAGTGGCACCACCACCAACAATGGCAACGGCACCAGCACACTGGCAGGCACGGCGAGCGGTCCGCGCGGCCAGACCAAGAGCGGCTCGGCCACCGTACCCAACACACGCAGCTGATCGGCGCGTGACGAGACGCGTGCTAGTGATGCGCTGTGCCGTCGGCTGACGACAGTGCGCCCGATGACGAAGAGGGCCGAGCGACGCTGCGACCTGCGCTAATCGCAGCCGCGGCGGCGTTCAGCCGCGCTGCTTCTTCGGCGCGGCGCTGCTCATCGTTGCAGTCGCCCTCCACCGCCAGCCGCACTTCAGCTGCAGTACCGGGCCGGTCATACACGTTCTCCAAGAACAAGCGGTTGGCGGGCTCGGCCTCGACTGCCTGCTGCAAGTGCGCCCGCCCTCCTTGGCCCATCTGAGCTTCTCGGCAGCCACACCGCGCTGGCGGCAGGCCGGATCAGACGCAGGCGTGGAGCCGGGCGCCGCCCCTGTATCCTTCGGCGACGCTGCGCGACTGGCACCGATCGCGCCGCCGCTCGACTGGGCAGCGCTGCAGGGCTGGTCCTGATAGGTCGAGCCACAGCGATACATGGTCTGCGCCGAGGCGGGTGTGGCCGTGCCAAGTAGCGAAAAAAAGGTCAGTCCGATGAACCAGGTCGACTTCAGCATCCAAGCATTATGCATTCGGCCCGCCGCCAAGCGCATCGCGCCCGCCATGAGCGTTGGAGGACTTTTGGCGCCATACAGCCGCGCGCGCTGCGGGAGGCGGCACGAAAGGTGCTGCGTGACACGCCGCCCATGCACTTTTGGCGTGCGAGTTGTCCGGGCAATTGCACTGATGTCGTGAGTGCACCAGAGAGAGCCGCTCTTGACGACCACCTATAGACCGGCCACCCAGCTCACCGGCTGTCCGAGTTGTGGGACGTTTCAGCGCGTCCCTGAGATTTCCGAAAGCGCTACGATCGTCTGCGTCACCTGCCGCGAGATGCTCGAGCGGAGCCACTGGCGTAACCGTACGGTGACGCTAGCGCTTACTCTCGCCGCTTTCACACTGCTGCTGCCGGCAAACGCGTTTCCTTTTCTGACCACCTCGATCCTGGGCGCGTCGCGCCAGAGTCATCTGATCTCGAGCGCCACCTCGATGGCCAGTAATGGCTTCCCGCTGCTGGCGCTGGTGATCGGTCTGTTTGTCGTGATCTTTCCCTTTGCGCGCCTGGCTCTCCTGATTCTGGTGCTCGGCTCGCTCCATTCCGGCCAGAGACCGCCGTGGCTCGGGCGCGCGTTTCGCTATGCCTGCGACCTCGAAACCTGGGCCATGCCCGATGTGTTCCTGCTCGGCCTCTTGGTGGCATATGGGCGGCTCAGGGCTTCCATCTCGGTCGAAGTCGGGGTCGGCGCCTACTGCTTTATCGCAGTCGGCATTCTGACGCTGTTCATCCGGGCCACCCTCGACAAGCCGCTGATCTGGCGCCTCATCATGGCCGACAGCAGCAGCGCGCCCGGCACGTCCCTCATCACCTGCCCGGCGTGCGATCTGGTGCTCGAGCAGCACGCCGTTGGCAAGCCCTGTCCGCGTTGTGCTGCGGCGGTGCACGGCCGCAAGCCCGATGCGATCGCGCGAGCTCTGGCTCTCACGGTGGCAGGCGCGATTCTCTACCTGCCAGCCAACATCTATCCGATCGCCACCTTGCCGATCGGCTTTACCTCGTTTAGCTACAACATCCTGGGTGGTGCCATCGAGCTGATGCAAAGCAGGCTGTATCCGTATGCGGCGCTGGTGATCATTGCAAGTTTCGCGATTCCGATCATCAAGCTCGCTGGCATTGCCTGGTGTATTGCCTCTGTGGAAATGCGCTCTGGCAAGGCACTAAGAGCCAAGACGCGTGTCTATCGGATCATTGAGGAAATCGGACGATGGTCGATGGTCGACCCTTTCGTGATCGCATGCTTTGTCCCGGTCAGCGAATATGGTTCGCTGGTTTACGGACGCGCACAACCGGCGGCCCAGGCATTTACCGCCGTCGTCATCCTGACTATTTTTGCTGCACGCTGCTTTGACCCACGCCTGATGTGGGACCGCGCGCGAAAGACCCCATGACCGATCCAGTATCTCCTCCTTCACCGCCCTATCCGGAAGCGCAAGCTCATCGCAGCCGCTGGTTCGGCCTGGTCTGGGCGATCCCGCTCGCCGCGCTCATCATTGTGGCCTATCTCGGCATCCAGTCTTTCGCCGAACGCGGTATCACGATTGTGGTCACCTTCAACGACGTGACCGGTGCCAAAGTCGATGACACCAAGGTGATGTACGACGGTATCGAAGCCGGGCACGTCTCCAAGATCGACATCAATCCGGATCACCGCCGTGTCGACCTGACCCTGCGCATGGATCCTCGCGTCAAGCCGATCCTCAACACCAACACCAAGTTCTGGCTGGTCGGTGCCAACCCGGACTTAAGCGATCTGTCGTCTGTGAAGGCAGCGATCGCCGGGCTCACGATTGGCGTCGCACCAGGATATGGCGGCCAGCCAACCCGCGAGTTTGTCGGCCTGGATCGCCCCCCCGCGGTGACGCCGGGCACCCCGGGCACCAGCTACGTGTTGACCTGCGACCACCTGGGTAACGTGAAGGCCGGAACGTCCTTGTTCTACCGCGGTCAGGAAATCGGCAAAGTGACCGATGTCCAGCTGCAGAACAATGTGTTCAATATCAATGCCTTCATTTTCGCGCCTTACGACCACTACATCCGCCCGGGGGCCCAGTTCTGGGTATCGAGCCCGCTGAAACTAGGCTTCAACGACAACGGCCTGAGTGCCAGTGTCGAGCATCCGGGTGCAATTCTCGATGGCGGCATCGAGGTGGACCGTGACGACAACGCGCCCGATGTTCCCCAGAGCATCGCCGGCACGCACTTCGCACTCTATGCCTACCAGGGTGAGGCTCGCGCTGCAGCAGCCGGGCCGCAGATTCCCTATTCGATGATTTTTGCAGGCGCGGCCGGCGGCATCGATCCCGGCACGCCGGTTCGCATGCTGGGCTTTCGCGTGGGTGCCATCAAGTCAGTCGAGCTGATGTTCGACAAGAAGACCGGGGCACCATACAGTGCCGTCAGCACCGTGCTCTATCCCAAGCGCCTGGGTGTCGTGGCCCCTCAGAATGCCGATGACCTGGAGGCATGGCGTCAGGCCACCAATGTCGTCATCCGGCGTCTGCTGGCACAGGGTTACCGCGCGCAGCTGACGCAGAGCCCGCCCGCGGTGGGCTCTTTGCTGATCACCCTGACGCAAGTGCCGAATGCGCCGCCTGCTTCGCTCGGTGCAGGCAGTCCCGAACTGATTCCGAGTGCAGCAACTGCGGGCGGCCTCGAAGAGCTGACGGGCCAGTTGAGCCAGATCCTCGCCAAGGTGAACACTATTCCGTTCGATGCGATCGGCAAAAAGGTTCACGACATCACAGCCAAGGTCGACCAGCTGGTGTCATCGCCTGAAGTGGCCGACAGCCTCAGACATCTGGACAGCACGCTGGCGCAGGCCGACCAGATGATGAAGGAGGCCAGTCCACAGGTCGGGCCGCTCATCAAGAAGCTCAACCAGGCAGCCGACGATGTCTCTGGCACTGCGGCCGCCGCGCGCGGCATGCTCAATGGCGATGACGGCAAGCAGGACGCCAGTCTGCCGGCCGCAATCGAACAGCTGACCGATGCCGCACGCTCGATCCGTACCCTCGCCGACTATCTCGGCCGTCATCCCGAAGCGCTGATTCGAGGAAAAGGCAAAGACCAGTGAACACCTTCATCAATTTCAAGCGCGCGTCTGTTTGCCTGGCGATGGTCACGGCTGTGGCTGGCTGCAGCAGTCCGCCGACCCGTTACTTCGCCACCGAACCGGTGTCTCCTGTCGCCAGCGCCAATGCCGCCTATAACGGGCCGCCGGTGCAGATCAGAACCGTCAACGTACCGCCGCAACTTGATCGCGCCGAACTGATGCGCGAAGTCTCGCCCGGCGAATTCGAGGTTCGCGAGTTCGATCACTGGACTGCGCCGCTCGGACAGATGATGCGTCAGACCCTGACCGAAGACCTCGCCGCCCGACTTCCCGCCGGAGCCGTGATCTATCCCGATGCCTCGCGACCGGATCCGGTCGGCTACATTTCGGTCAATG
>CAZZVZ010000076.1:5484-10740 GCA_964657655.1 Gammaproteobacteria bacterium
TCCTGTCATTTCGCTTCCAGGGAGATCGTGCAGTCATGCAGGTCAGCTGGAGCGTGCGCTCGCCGACCATGGTTCCGTCCCTCATCAACGAGGGCCAGATGAGCTTTGCAGCCGCGGGCAGCGATCGCAGCGGTGCCGATATTTCAAACAGCCTGAGCGCGACGCTGGCCGAGCTGGCTGACACCATCGCAACACAGCTGCGCTCCGCGGCTGCCACCCCCGCCAGCCGCTAGACACCCCACGGCGCGCTGCTCGAGCGCGCTCCGGGAGCGTCCACCCATCGCGGTGGCAACCGTCGCCGCGCACTGGTGCCGTCTCCTGAGCTCGCCGCCGCCCCAGAGGTCTTGAAGTATCTAGAAATTGCCGTAAACTGCGGTTCCCGGCGATCGCTCAATGCTTTTCGAAGGAAGCGAGCGCCTCACCTAAAAAAATCAAATCGGGAGTTCGCTCAATGAAGATCAGCCTCGCACTCGCTTTACTCATTCCAACTTCAGTGTTCGCCGCCGGGCCTCTTGATGGCACCTGGAAGACGGACCTGGCAAGCACCACCGTCAAGGGCAAGCCGACCGTCTACAAGCTCAAGGACGGCATGTTCACCTGCAGCAGCTGCAACCCTTCCTACACTGTCAAGGCTGATGGCACCGATCAGCCGGTCAAGGGGCGCAGCTACGTCGACACCATGGCCGTGACCGTCACGGATCCGTCCAACCTGACGCTCAACGGCAAGCTTGGCGGCAAGCCGGCCTTTACCAACACCATGTCGGTGTCGGCCGACGGCAACACCCTGACGCAGAACTTCAAACAGATGAATATGGGCACCGAGGAAGTTTCCGGCAGCTCGGTCGGGACCCGCAAGGGCAAGGCATCAAAGGGCGACAGTCCGATCACCGGCAAATGGGACTTCAGTACGCCAGCCAAGGGTCTGCCGGATGCAGCGCTGCTGATCACCTACACCACCAGCGCCGACGGCGTGCAGATGAAGTGGAACGGCCAGACCTACGATGCCAAGTACGACGGCAAGCAGGTGCCGCTTAGCAACGACCCGGGTAATACCATGGTGTCGATCAAGAAGGTTTCGGATCACGAGATCATCGAGACCGATTACCGCTTGGGCAAGAAGGTCGAAGTCACCGATACCAAGATTGCAGCGGACGGCAAGAGCGGCAAGGTCATCGACAAGGATCTGCGCAACGACATGGTCACGACCTATACCATCAACAAGCAGAACTAGCAGCGCCTGATGTCAATCCCCTGGGGAGCATTCATGCTCCCTATTCTTTTTTGGCTGTGCGCAGGCTCCTGGCCTTCGATGAGCTGCACGCGGGTTCCTGCAAGGACGATCGCGCCGTCCCCATTGACGAGTCCGCGACGGGCTGCAACCGAACGCACAGCATCAGCGTCGCGCACCATGACATCGATCGCGGCGAGCCCTTCGGTCGCGTCATCTGCGATGGCACAAAAGCGAAGCTCGCTGCGATCCAGCGCAATGCTGTAACTGTCACCGGTCTGCTGCGCCATGCGCCCGAGCAGGGCAGCCCAGCGCATGGCCGTCTGCGCGGGCGCGCGTGACCGCAGTTCGGCGCCCGTGACCCGCTGTGAAGTGCGGGTATCAAGGTGCTGTTGCCAACCGGGTCCGCCCCATTCCCAGCGGTCCTCCGGCTGCATCGAATCAAGCGACAGAATTGCACCTCCGGTGTCCTTGGGATGCAGATGCGTCATGGCAACGCCATCACGGTCGAGCTGGTCGACGATGCGCACACCGCATGCGCGCACCCGCTCGCGTGCTGCGTCCACATCGGACACCTGCACGATGACCATGTAGCCGCCATCAGCACCGCGCTTGTTGAGCAGCCGGCCTGCGGTCGTGCCAGCCGAGATGGGAGAGACGACTTCGAGAAATGTGTCGCCGATCGGGAACACGACATTGGTCAGCCCGTACTTGCCGACCGCCGGATCGACATAGGCGTATGCAACGCCGAGTACTGCAGCGATGTCGGCGCGGACGCGGGCAAGATCCCTCGCCACCAGCGCGATCTGGCGCAAGCGCACCATGCGAATCTCGAAAAAAGCGATCAACGGCCGTGAAAGACGGGCTCGCGTTTCTCGACGAAGGCCCGGGCAGCCTCGCGATGATCCTCGGTCGCGCCACAATGGACATGGTGGGTAGCTTCAAGATCGAGACAGTCATCCACCTCGCCTGCCAGCGCCCGATTCAGGTTTTCTTTCATATACCGATACGCGACCGTCGGACCTGCAGCCAGCCGGTGCGCGATCTCCCTGGTGCGGGCCACGAGATCCTCAGGCTCACACACCCAGTTGCAAAGTCCGAGCGCGAGCGCTTCCTCGGCGCTGATGCGCTCAGACAGGTAGTACAGCTGCCGCGCTTTTGCAGTGCCGACCAGCTGCGTCATGAAATAGGTGCCTCCATAATCGCCCGAGAATCCGACACGCGCAAAGGCAGTCGTCATCACGGCACCGCGTGCCATGATGCGCAGATCGCACGCGAGCGCAAGCGACAGTCCTGCGCCGGCGGCGGCTCCCGGCAACGCTGCCAGCGTCGGCTTGGGCATCTTGAACAGTTTGCCGGAGGTCGCTCTTTGATTGACGCGCTGACGGTGGATCGCCTCGTCGACGGTCAGCGTTCGGCCGCCCGCGTTACGGTTGGCCATGCCTTTGACGTCACCTCCTGCACAGAAACCCTTGCCGGCGCCTGTGATCACCACGCACTTGACGAGAGGATCGAGCTCCGCCGACGCCAGCTGCTGGGCAAGCGCATGATTCATCGCCTCGCTCATGGCATTGCGCGCATCGGGGCGATTGAGCGTGAGCGTCAACACCCCTTGATCGAGCGTTGCGAGAAGATCGGCTGTCCCCGTGTCGATTGATGCAACCATGTCCTGTCTCCATTTATTTTTGTGTCGGCCCCGGGGTGCCCCGCCCTGCTGGAAGTACCTCGGACCAATACCTCAAGACTTGAGCTCGTCTGGCATGGTACCGCGCCAGCGTGTATGAGGTGGCACCGCTATTCAAGCGCCGTCAAGACGCAAGCCGACCCTTGATTGCATTGGCCCTGGCCGTCACGTCGAACGGTCCGCGGTCGGCTCCCAGGCGTTGTCGAACGAAGGTCAGCAGGACGTCACGTGCCTCGGGCGCGACACTCGCGAGTTTGGCGGAAAGGCCGGGCGCAAAGTTGGCGAGGCGCCAGTACTCCTCGAACGCGCCGAAGGTGCGGCGCACCGTGATGACCTTGGTTTCGATCTCTTGCAGCCCGGCGCCTTGCCACAGATCAAGCGTGGCCTGCATGCGTGATGCAGGCGAACTTGGCGGCAGCATCGGCTCCATGCCATGCTCTCTGAGCCCTTCGAACAGGGCATCGTAGGGAAAGCCGCCCTCCAGGATGTCCCAGGTATATGCCGAGACCAGGCCACCGGGTCGCACCACGCGGCACATTTCGGCCACGCCCTTTTCAGGGTCCGGCACAAAAAACAGCACCAGCGCCATCACGGCAGCGTCGATGCTTGCGTTGGCAAACGGAAGTGCCATGGCATCGCCCTGCTGGAACCGGGCGGCCTCTCCTGCGACCGACAGCCGCGCGAATTCGATCTGCTCGGGCGATGGATCGATGCCATCGATCGAGGCGGCCCCGACGTGCTCAATCAGCATCTGGGTAAAAGCGCCATTGCCGCAGCCGATATCGGCCCACTTCAGCCCACGCTCGGGCGCCAGCCACTGAAGAAAGGACTCGCCAGCGAGCCGGCTCCACTGGCCCATGAACTCGTCGTACTGCGCACCATTTTGAAATCGAATCGGCTCAGACATGTCAATCGCTCGCATGCATTGGAAGATCGCAGTCTATATCGACAGGCGGGTGAATCACGCATCGCTTCACCTGCCGCGAATACGCACCTCGTCGCGGCCGAGCGACAGCTCTGTCTGAAGCCGGTTGCAGGGCTTGGCACGCTGCGCTAGCTTGTCGGTACTCGCGTGCGAGCACGTCAGGTGGCCACGCCGTCGCCGTCCACAACCATTTATCCGCCCAGCCGAACCATGATGCAACCATCCGACGAAGCGTTGGCCGGTCCACATTACGCCGCGAGTGCCCACAGGATTGCCAGGTCAGCGATTGCCGGCATGCTGGCGACTGGCTTTTTCGTGGGTGTCATGGTGACGCACTATGCAAGGCACCGCCTCCAGGTGCCCCCACCTTTGACTTTTCTCTCTATAGCGATTCCAGTCGCACTCACCTATCTTTGGTACTACTACGATGCGATCGAATATTCCTATGTCCGCTCGCGAGCGCTCAATATGGGAATCATCCTCCTCGCGGTCGCATTCGTTCCCTATTATCTGGCGCGCAGCAGGCCCCGAGGCAGGCGCCTGAAAGCCATCTGGTGGATGCTCGGATTCGCGTCGTGCTACTTCATCGTGGAACTGCTCGGAGCGCTGTTCGCGCGTCTTCTCGGCGCCTAGCGCTGGCCGCTTGTCACCGGCGTGCGCCGCACTGCGAAACGAACGAGCAAGGATGTAGCGTAAGCTTTTGCCGTGCAGTGCTTATTTCGCTGCTTCCTTCGCCGCTTGCTCACTCATTTGCGCAAATCCGCTCCGCCTGTCACGCAGCCTCGCTCGATCCGCGTACCGTCATGGATGCGAATGGGCTGCGTGCTGCTGCTCTTATGTGCCAGCGCCGCATGGGCAGCACCCGACGACACCATCGCCGAGCGGGCACGGCCCTGCATGAGCTGTCATGGTGAGGAGGGACGCGCCGCGCCTGACGGTTACTACCCGCGCATCGCCGGCAAGCCAGCTGGCTACCTTCTCCATCAGTTGCAGGCGTTTCGAGACGGTGCACGTGCCAATGCTGCGATGTCATATCTGCTACGCGGCATGCCCGACCGGTATCTCACGGAATTCGCGGACTATTTCGCCACCCAGCACGTCCCCTACCAGGCAAACTCACGCGCCAGACTTGATGAGGCGGTCGAGCGGGATGGCAGGGTCGTGGTGTTTCAGGGCGATCCAGCGCATGGCATCCCGGCCTGCGCCGAATGTCACGGGACCGACCTTGCCGGACGCGCGCCGGATATCCCTGGCCTGCTGGGCGTGCCGCAGACCTATCTCGCCGCACAGCTTGGCGCATGGCGCGTCGGCCTGCGCCATGCAAGAGAACCGGACTGCATGGCGCAGATTGCGGGCAAGCTCGATGAGCACCAGCTCGACGCTGCCGTCGCCTTCATCGCGCTGCAGTCGCCCGCAGGT
>CAZZVZ010000077.1:0-10627 GCA_964657655.1 Gammaproteobacteria bacterium
ACGGGAGGGTCCAGGCAGCATCCTCGCTCATGATGACGCTGGTCTTCATGCCACGCTGGGTCACGAGCAGGTCATGCGCTGCATCGCATACTTCCTGCGACAGCGCAGCCGAGGTCAGGTAGCCGTGGAAGGTGTACT
The DNA here is from genome assembly GCA_964657655.1 of Gammaproteobacteria bacterium. GTDB lineage: Bacteria > Pseudomonadota > Gammaproteobacteria > Burkholderiales > Burkholderiaceae_D > CAJCIC01. Next base: position 139 of record CAZZVZ010000077.1, read on the forward strand.
TGTTGTGCTCGTAGTCGGCATGCACCGCCTTGCTGATCTCATTGCTGGCCGCGCCTGGCGTGACCATCACGGTCTTCAGGCGCGCGGCCCAAGGTTCGAGGGCCAGCACCACTTCGCTGACATAGCTCGCAATCACGGCGTTGACATGGTCCTCGCTGACGGCCCGCTGAAAGGCGCGCACGGCATCGGTGGCCGAACTCTTGTCATCGTAGGAGACGATCTCGATCTTCTTGCCGTTAAGACCGCCTGCTGCATTGATTTCATCGGCGGCCATCTGCGCGGCCTGTGGAATCGACGCGCCGGCAATCGCCTGCGACTCTGCAATGACACCAATCTTGATGGTTTCATCAGCAGCCTGGGCGGGCAGTGCCAGGGCAGCAGCAAGCGCTGTCAGGGTCACGCCGGCAACGGTGGTGCGGCTTGGCCGCGATGCTTGCAAGACTGCTTTGAAACTCATGTTTGTCTCCTCGTGGGGGTCATTGTTCCAGACAGGTCGAAGCCCACGTCGCATTCAACAGGCAGTTTTCGACTGCGGCTGAGATGCGCCTGGTCCGACACCTGTGCGCCACATCGCTGGTGCTGCGTCACAAGATCATGGAGCATTGCACTAAAAAAGGGGCGCGGGCAGTCGGGATTAACCTAACCCGCCCATGCTGCGGTGCGACAATCGAGCTAAGCTCTGGGTCTGGAGCGGTCCGTGCAGACGCTTTTGCTCATCTCAAGACGATTGGTTACGATCAGCCGCATGACTTTCGAAAGCTCAGCCATCAAAGCCACCATTTCTGCGACCTCCGCGCGATCATCGGTCTTGAGTTTCGAGCGCAGTGACTGGCAGCGCCTGTTTGGTTACTACGGCGTAGTCCTGCTGCTGCATGTGACGGGCTGGGGCCTGTACCTGGCCTATGCACGCCAGCAGCCAGCGCTGGTGGGGCTGGGCCTGGCCGCCTATGCGTTTGGCCTCAGACACGCGTTCGATGCGGACCATATCGCTGCCGTCGACGACACGGTACGGCTGATGCTGGCACGCGGCAGCAGGCCGCTTGGTGTTGGCTTCTACTTCTCGCTAGGTCATTCAAGCGTGGTGCTGCTGCTTGCGCTCGGCATCGGCTGCGCAGCTTCGCTGGTGAAGCAGTATCTGCCAGCGTTGCAGCAGTTCGGCAGTGTCATCGGGGCTGCCGTATCGGGCACTTTTCTGTGCATCGTCGGACTGCTCAACCTGATCGTGCTGATCGGCATGCTCAGAGCGTGGCGCGGTCTGTCCGTGTCGGGCCAGGGACACCACCACATGGATCAGTTGCTGGCCCAGCGCGGCTTGATGAATCGCCTGCTCAGAGGCCGGCTGTCGCGTTCCATGACGCGCGACTGGCATATGTTTCCGCTTGGCTTCCTGTTCGGACTCGGATTCGATACCGCCTCCGAGATCGCCTTGCTCGCCATGATGGCGGGCGCTGCGGCAGGCAATCTGCCAATCGCGGCAACGCTCTGTCTGCCGATCCTGTTTGCTGCAGGCATGTCGCTGATGGACACCACCGACGGCGTGCTGATGGTCAAAGCCTATAACTGGGCCTTTATCAATCCGCTCAGGAAGATTTTCTACAACATCACGACCACCGGGCTTTCAGTTGCAATCGCACTCGTGATCGGCTCGGTCGAACTGGTGCAGGCCGCGATCCTGGTCTTTCATCCGAGCGGCGCACTGTTCCAGTATGCAGCCGGCATCGACTTCGCCTGGCTCGGTTATGCCGTGGTCGCAGCCTTCATGGCATTGTGGCTGATGTCGGCGCTGATCTGGAAAGTGAGTCAGCGCCGTCCGGCGCCGGCCAGCGCCGAGCACTCTGTGCATCGCCATGCAGATGGCAGCGTCCATTCGCACCGCCATTACCGCTAGCCGCACACTCCCGTGAATCCGCACTGGGTACAGTAGTCGCAGCCATCTTTTCGAATCACGGCGTGCGCACCGCATTCAGGGCATTTCTTGCCCTTCAACATGGCAAGTGATGAGACCGGCGTGTCACTTGCCGACAGACTCGACTCAGCAGAGGGCCGTTGCGGCGCGACGTGGTTGGCGATGATGTTCTGGACCGCGTAGGCGATCGCAGACACCTCCGAGTCATGCCAGCGAGGTACCAGCGTGCCGTCTTCTTTCTGGTAGGTGCCAAGGCGCACTGGTCCGCGGTCCCAGGCGACCTTGCGCATGTCGCTCAGGGCGCGCTCGAGAAACCCGCCGCGCGCTGCGAGCGACAACAAGCGCATGCTGGCCGTGATCCACTGCTGCGACTCGGCGCTCTGGCCGACCGGCATGAAAAACTCGATGGCGCGTTCCACCGTCTCGCCGTCCTGACCGGTCACTGGCAGAAACGACACCACCAGATAGAGCGTGCGGTGCCCTTCCTGGGTCCAGTATTCGATCTTTTCTGCGACGGCTGCAAGTGCCCCTTTGGGGCGACTGGCAATCACTTCTCGCATCGGGTCTGACGAGCCTGCCAGGACAGCCGCTGCCAACCCGTCTCCGCCCTGATCGGCCACATCGCTGGCGTTCGCATCGGCAGTCGCAGGCGCCAGGATCGAACCCAGGATGTCGTTGGGCCGAAAGGTCGCCAGTCCCTTGAGGCCCGCATCGAAGGCCATGCGATACAGGTTCTTGAATCCGTCGTAGCTTTCGTGCTGCGGCACGTTGACGGTCTTGGAGATCGAGGTGTCGATAAACGGCTGAACCGCCCGCATCATGGCGACGTGACCGTGACTCGTCAATTCGAGTGCCGAGACGAAATAGTCCGGCAGCGCTGCTGGATCACCGCCCAGGGCGCGATACAGACGCCAGCCATGGTCCTCCACCAGATAAGACTGGAATGTGCCATCGGCTGCCCGCTTCTTGCGTTGGTAGGTCCACGAAAAAGATGGCTCGATGCCGTTCGAGGCGTTATCTGCGAAGGCAAGACTGACCGTGCCTGTCGGTGCGATGGACAACAGGTGACTGTTGCGGATGCCAAAACGCCGGATGTCCTCCTGGATGTCAGCCGGCAGCCGGCTCGCGAATGTCCCCGCAGCCAGATAGCCCTCCGCATCGAAGCGTTCGAAGCGACCTTTTTCTTTTGCAAGTTCAATCGAGGCGCGGTACGCGCTATCCCGCATGTGACGGGCGATTTCTGCTGCCACGTCTCTGGCCGCGTCTGAATCGTAGTGCAGCTTGAGCATCAGCAAGGTCGAGCCAAGAGCCGTGAAGCCAACACCGATGCGACGCTTGTCGTGCGCCTCGGCACGCTGCTCGGGCAACGGCCAGTAGGTCAGGTCAAGCACGTTGTCGAGCGCGCGCACCTGCAGTGCGACAGCAGCGCGAAATGCATCGAAATCAAATGAGGGTGTGCCGGAAATGCCAAAGGGGTGATGCACGAAATTCGACAGGATGACGGGGCCGAGATCGCAACATCCATAGGAAGGCAGCGGCTGTTCGCCACACGGATTGGTCGCGAAGATGTGTTCGCAGTAGCGCAGATTGTTGTCGGCGTTGATACGATCAATGAAGAGAATGCCGGGCTCGGCGTAGTCATAGGCCGAGCGCATCACCGTATCCCAGAGGTCGCGTGCCTTGACGGTACGGTAAACCCATTGCCCATCGGCGCGCTGGTGTGCTCCCGTCGAGATCAATGCCTGCGAAGCGCGAGCCGGATGCAGCAGCGGCCAGTCGTGGTCCTCGACCACCGCCTGCATGAAGGTATCCGGCACGGCGACGGACACGTTGAAGTTGTTCCAGCGACCCGGAGTACGCTTGGCACCAATGAACTCGAAGATGTCAGGATGGTCGATACGAAGCACCCCCATCTGCGCGCCGCGCCGCGAGCCGGCGCTCTCGACCGTACCGCACGACTGGTCGAACACGTTCATGTAGCTGCACGGCCCCGAGGCCAGCGAATGGGTCGTCCGAACCGCGGCACCGCGCGGCCTGATCCGAGAAAAATCGTAGCCCACACCGCCACCGCGGCGCATGGTTTCGGCAGCTTCGCGGAGTGCTTCATAAATCCCCGGATAGCCTTCAGCGTCGACCCCTTGAATCGAATCGCCGACGGGTTGCACAAAACAGTTGATCAGCGTCGCCTCGAGATCGGTGCCAGCCGCGCTCATGATGCGACCAGCGCCGATTGCACCGTTCTTCAGGTTCGCAAGAAAGCGCTTCTGCCAGAGCTCTTGATCAGTCGATTCGACGCTTGCAAGCGCGCGCGCGACGCGCTGATAGATTTCCTCGACGGAACACTCGCTGCCCTTGAAATATTTTTCCGAGAGCACATCCGAACTGATGCTCTGCGGCTCGAGCACCATGCTCGCCGATTTGAAGGTCTCGCGTTTCATGCCTGCTCCTTGCACCGGTGCGCCGGGCCGCGCACCGAGTATGAACAATCGTTCACTTTATAGCATAATCTGGATGGATTTGGATCTTTCCACAATAGCCGCTGCGCGCCGCGCCAGATAGCGAAACTTCGCCTTGCGCGCAGCGAAATCGCCTACTGCCAGGGCTGCAAACCGGTACTCGACATCTCCCGGTCGAGTGCGATGGCAGCGCTGATGAGCGACAGATGCGTGAGCGCCTGCGGGAAGTTGCCCATATGCTCGCCGTTCGGCCCAATCTCCTCGGCGAACAAGCCGACGTGGTTGCCGTAGTCCATGATCTTGTCGAACAGCAGATGCGCATCGTCGGTGCGCCCCTGGCGCGCAAGACACTCCACCAGCCAGAACGAGCAGGTGGTAAACGCCCCTTCGTGTCCATCCAGCCCGTCACTTTCCTTAGACGGGGTATAGCGATACACCAGGCCGTCTTGGGAGAGCGTGTCTTCGATCAGTTGCTGGGTCGAGCGCCATTGTGGATCCTTGGCGCCGATGAAGCGCACCAGCGGCATCATGAGCGCCGACGCATCAAGTTCGGGGCGGCCCGGCGTGCGCGTGAACGCCTGCAACTCATCGCTCCAGAAATCCTCGATGATCGAGTTGTAGATTTCCGCGCGCGCGGCGTTCCAGCGCGGAATTTCGGCCGGCAGGGAGCGCTTCACTGCAAGTCGGGTGGCGCGGTCGACGGCAACCCAGCACATGACCCGAGAATGCAGCAGCACGGAGCGGCCGTTACGCACTTCCCAGATGCCCTCGTCGGGCTGGCGCCAGTGTTCGCACACCCAGTCGATCACGCTGGTCACTGTCTTCCAGGCCTTGACGCTGATGGCGCCGCCATACTTGCTGGTGAGATACGACGCGTCCAGCACAGCACCATAGATGTCGAGCTGCAGCTGATCGTGGGCGCCGTTGCCGATGCGCACCGGCCTCGCGCCTTCGAAACCGGCGAAATGCTTGAGTTCGATTTCAGGCATGTCGCGGCTGCCGTCCATGCGGTAGAGAGGCTGCAGCGGCTGGCCATCAGACTGGTCTGGCAGGACGCAACGGGACAGCCAGCTCATGAATCCCAACGCCTCGTCAACATAGCCAAGGCGGATGAAGGCATAGACGGTAAACGAGGAGTCACGCACCCAGCAGTAGCGGTAATCCCAATTGCGCTCGCCTTGAGAAGCTTCCGGAAGTCCAAAGGTGGCCGCGGCTGCAATGGAACCGTAGTCGAGCGACACCAACAGCTTGAGCACCAGCGCCGAACGCATCACGGCTTCACGGTAGCGCCCTCGATAAGTGGACTTGCGCGCCCAATCCCTCCAGTACTGGGCGGTGGTGGCCATTTGCTGCTCAGAAAAAGTCGCGACGTCGCGTGAGCGCTTGGGCAGCTGCCGACACGGCACCCCGAGGATGAAGTGGTGGCAGTCGCCGGGCTGTAACGTGAACCTGACCGACGCCGACTTGTCACGCCCGGCCGACAACGCCAGATCGCTGATCAGGTGCAGGGCGGGATCTTCGCTTCTCGGCTGGAATTGAATTTCGTCTTTCTGGACCACGATGTCATGCGCCACGCTGGCATAGCGAAAGGCAGGCTTGCATTTCACTGTCACGTGAGGCGTACCGCGCACTGCCCTGATCTGGCGGATCAGAATCGGATCGGTGACCCCTTGGCCAATCACCATGAAATCGGTGATCTCGACGATCTGGCCGACACACATGATGCGTGTCATCAGGACATTGGTATCGGGCAGATACATCTGCCGGAAGGTGTGGCCGTCGCCTTTGACCTCGACCGAAAAACAGCCGCCCTTGGGTTCCAACAGCGTGGCGAAGACACTCGGTCCGTCAATTCGCGGCATGCACATGAAATCGATGGTGCCGTAAAGATCGACCAGGGCTACGGTGTGAAGGTCGCCGATGACGGCGTGGTGCTTGATCGAGGCAGGAGCCCTGGGAGCGGTCATAGGGGTGCGGGACAGGCGCTAAGCGCGCAAGGACGAGAAAGGCCTGATCGGCAACCTTTGTGCCCAGCGCATTCATCCCACGGTGACAGAACTCGTTGTACAGTTGTCAGATGAAAAAGCAATGCAGTCATCTGGCCACCATCGCGACCGTCAAGCCCAGTGCGCGCGGCTGCGAGGAATGTCTCAAGATGGGCAGCTGGTGGGTGCATCTGCGCATTTGTCGCACCTGTGGCCACGTCGGCTGCTGCGACGACTCACCCAACAAGCATGCCACGGCGCATTTCCATGCCACGTCGCATCCCATCATCGAGGGGTACGACCCTCCCGAAGGGTGGGGCTACTGCTACGTCGACGACGTGATGCTCGATCTGGGAGACAACACCACCCCGCAGGACAAGCCGATTCCGCGCTACGTCGACCCGATCTAGTCAGGCCAGATCTGGATTTAGAAACTGGTGCACCGAATGGATCACCACCGAACCTTCTCCTACCCCGGAGGCGACGCGCTTGACAGAGCCTGAACGCACATCGCCGACCGCGAACACGCCGGGGCGCGAAGTCGCGTAGGTCGACCCGAACGACGCGCCGGACGCGCTCTTGCCGGTCCTGATGAAGCCGTCTTCATCGAGCTCCAGACAGCTGGCGAGCCACTCGGTGTTTGGCGCGGCGCCGATCATCAGGAACACATTGCCGATATCGTGGCATTCACTGTCACCGGTCTTGCAATTGGTCCAGGTCACCTGGCGCAGGCGCTCATCACCTTCGAAGCCAGTGATCTCGGTTTCGACGTGCAGCGTAATCTTGGGTGAATGGGTGATGCGCTGGACCAGATAGTCCGACATGGTCTCGGCCAGGCCGTGGCCCCGCACCAGGACGTGCACATGCGCGCACATCCTTGCCAGAAAAACCGCTGCCTGACCTGCTGAGTTGCCGCCGCCGACCACGATCACCTGGTCGCCCTCGCACAGCTGAGCTTCCATGGCGGTCGCAGCATAGTGAATGCCCGACCCTTCGAAGCGTTCGTGGTTGATGACATCGAGATTGCGATAGCGCGCGCCAGTGGCGATGATGACCGCGCACGCTTTCACGTGTTGATCGTCCTCCATATGCAAGACGAATGGGCGCTGGTCGCAATCGACACCGATGACGTTGCGCGAGATGGCAAGCCGCGCACCGAACTTCTGGGCCTGCACCTGGGCGCGGCCGGCCAGCGCCTGGCCCGAAATACCGGTCGGAAAGCCAAGGTAGTTCTCGATCTTGGAGCTGGTGCCGGCCTGGCCACCAGGTGCAGTACCTTCCAGCACGACGGTATCAAGACCCTCGGACGCCGCATACACTGCTGCTGCGAGCCCGGCGGGACCGGCGCCTACGATGGCGACGTCATAGACCCGGGTGGGATCGAAGGTTTCGGTAAAACCCAGCTCGTCGGCGAGGCTCGAGGTCGACGGATTATTCAGCACCCGATCCTGGCCCACCAGCACTGCAGGCAACTGCTCGTACTGCAGACCGAAGCAGGCGAAAAAACCCTCTGCCTCGGGATCCAGGTCAGTGTCCAGCAGGCGATACGGATAGCCGTTGCGCGTCAGGAAGCGCTGCAGTCGCAAGGTATCGGCCTTATGGCCGGCACCAATCAGAATCACGCCACCGTGCTGATGCGTAATCAGGCCGACGCGACGCAAGATGAAGGCGCGCATCATCAGTTCACCGATATCCGGCTCGCTGACCACGAGACGCCTGAAATCGCTACGCTTGACGCGCACGATGGTGCTGTCGATGCCTGCTCGGGCCGACACCAGGATCGTGCGGTCGTTGAACAGGTCGAGCTCGCCGGTGAACTGGCGCGGACCGTAATGAATGAAAACGTGCGTTGCGCCGTGCGCGTCGAATTCGGAGATGTCGATGCGGCCCTCACGCACCATGAAAAAATCGACCGAACGCTGGCCGCGCTCGAACAGCGTCTGGCCGGCCGCGAAAATCTCCTCGGTGCCGTAGCTCGCCACGCGCTCTGCCATCTCGTCGGACAGGCGCGGGAAGGTTTGCGCCGTTCGCTCGTAAGGGTCGTTGGGGCTATAAAGGCAGGTCGGTGATCGGTGAATCAGCCATGAACGGTAATCCCGCGACGCAAGGTTAAAGCTCGGCGGACGACTCGGTCGCGCTCGAGGCTGGCGCTTTTCGGACCAGCAGCGCGCCAGGCTTGAGCGATCCCCAGGTCAGAATCACCAGCAGCCAGGCCATCACCTGCGAGCCCGATCGTGTGACTTCACAACCAAGCTCAGTCAGCGTGCGCTGGTACTCGCCAATGTGGCGGATATCGTCGATCAGGATCAGGCCAGAAGGCTTCACCACGCGCACGATTTCGCGCAGCGCCTGTGCGCGCTGATCGGCCTGATACAGGTTGTGGATGACAGCACGTGACACAGCCACATCGAACTGGCCGGTCACGAACGGCATGTGGCGCATGTCACCGGTCTGCACCAAGACGCGGTCGGCGACGCCCTCCAGACGGGCATTCTCGATGGTGGCGGCAGCGTTGTTATTCGACAGGTCTTCGCTCTGCCACAAGTCAATGCCGATAGCGCGCCCGGTCCTGAGCCGCTTGGCTGCGCCGATCAGCAGCAGGCCGCGGCCGCAGCCGACGTCGAGCACCTGCTCGCTGCCGCTCCAGTCCACCTTGCCAAGCAGATGCTCACGCAGTGCCAACTTGCCGACCTTGCTGTCGTAGATCATCCAGCAGGCCATAAAGCAGCAGGCAAACGCCACCCACAACCCGGTGCCCGCGGTATCAAGCACGAGCTCGGCGCCGCCAATTGCGAAGTGCAACACGCCCGACCAGATACCGACCAGCGGGCTGGCCCACAGCAGCGCGGCCACCAGACCGATCAGGATCAGGTTTCTGATGACGTTCGGGGCGTCGATACCATAGTCGGCTTTGGGTTGTGCGGCTGCCAAGCTGTCCTCCTCGAGCTGCGCTGTCGCAATCTTACGCGACCACGAGACAGAGGCGAAGAGCAATGCAGACGTGCATCGCGCACGCCACCAGGCGCTGCGTGACCGCCTGCGGCAGCCAGAAAGTGACCGGGGATGACATGGAGCCCGCCTTGCAGCTACCGGGCGGCGCCAACCTCGCGTTGTTCCAGAACAAACGTTTCGAAAGCCTGTGGCGTGAGCGGACGCGAAACAAAATAGCCCTGCACTTCGTCGCAGCCATGGCGTTTGAGGAATTCGAGCTGTTCCCTGGTCTCTACACCTTCTGCGATTGCCTTGAGCCTCAGGCTATGCGCCATCCTGAGAATGGTCAGCGCCATGATTGCGTCATCTTCGCTTCGAGTCGCGTCCTTGATGAAGGCGATATCGATCTTCAGCTTGTCGATCGGGAAGCGCCGCAAGTATGCGAGGCTTGAGTAACCGGTGCCAAAGTCATCAATCGAGATGTCCAGGCCGATGCGCTTGATGCTGCGAAGACTCATTAAGGTCCGCTCGGTGTTCTGCATCAGCAGTCCTTCGGTCAGTTCGAGCTCGAGCAGCACGGGCGGCACGCCGTGTGTTTTCAGTATGGCGGCCAGTTCTGCGTCCAGATGAACGCTGTCGAACTGTTTGGACGAGACGTTGACAGAGACCGCGATACCCCCAACCTCCGATTCCCGCCAGTGTGCGATCTGGCGGCAGGCCTCTTGGACGACCCACTGACCGACCTGCGCAATCAGTCCCATCTCTTCGAGGACCGGCACGAACACTGCAGGTGACATCGGACCGTGCCCGGGCCTGTCCCACCTGAGCAAGGCTTCGGCGCCTGACACAGTATTGTCGACAAGCAGCAATTTCGGTTGATACTGCAGCGAGAATTCCTGCCGTTCAACCGCCTGTCGCAGGTCTGCCTCGAGGTCCAGCCGAGCGACCATTTCCAGATTCATTTTTGCAGTGAAGAAGCGGAACGCGTTCCTGCCACCGTTCTTAGCGCGATACATGGCGGTGTCGGCATGCATGATCAAGGTTTCCGCGTTGCTGCCGTCGTCGGGAAACATGCTGATGCCGATGCTGGCGGTCAGCGAAACCTGCCGTTCTGAAACCTGAAATGGTTCACTCAAAGTTCCGAGCACTTTGCGCGCCACCGCTACCGCATCACGCTGACCGTTCGGCACCAGCAGCAGTAACGCGAATTG
>CAZZVZ010000078.1:0-4182 GCA_964657655.1 Gammaproteobacteria bacterium
CGCCGCGCTATCTGATGGGAGTAGGAACCCCTGAGGATCTGCTCGACGGCATCGAGCGCGGCATCGACATGTTCGATTGCGTGATGCCGACGCGCAATGCGCGCAACGGCTGGCTGTTTACCCGAAATGGCGACATCAAGCTGCGCAACGCGCGTTACAAGACCGACGACCGGCCGCTCGACGGGGCGTGTAACTGTATGACCTGTAGGCGTTTTTCACGCGCTTACCTGCACCACCTGCACCGTGTGGGCGAGATCCTCGGCGCACGCCTCAACACCTTGCATAACCTGTTTTACTACCAGGAGCTGATGCAGCAGGCGCGCGAGGCGATCGAGGCCGACCGCTTCGCGGATTTCGCGACCGGTGTGCGCCAGCGTCGCGCCCAGGGACCGGACTGAGCGCCGGAGGGAAAATGGTACAATTTCGGGTTGCTTTGCAAGGCATCTTCTGGAGAATTGAGTGCTGATTTCGAACGCCTACGCGCAGGCCGCTGGCGCCGCCCAACAGGGATTCACCCTGCAGGCGGTCATCTTGCCGCTCGCGCTGCTCGCCGTGTTCTATGTTTTGCTGATCCGGCCCCAGCAAAAGCGCCAGAAGGAATTGCGCGCCCTGGTCGATGCCGTCAAGAGTGGTGACGAAGTGGTCACAACCGGTGGCCTGCTCGGTCGTGTGACGCGCGTGACGGACCAGTACCTGACGCTTGAAGTCGCTCAGGCAGGTAACTCGGCCGTCGAACTGATGGTTCAGAAATCGGCTGTCCAGTCGGTCTTGCCCAAGGGCACATTGAAAGCCATTTGACGGTCTTCGGGCGGGGACGAGACTGATTCCCGCCGGTCACTCAACGCCGCCCCGCCATGAATCGCTATCCCCTCTGGAAATACCTCGTAATCGGTTTCGCGCTCCTGGCGGGACTGGTCTATACCGTGCCGAACTTCTTTCCGGATGTGCCGGCGGTGCAGATCGCGAGCGGCAAGGCAACCGTCAAGATCGATTCGGCCATGATGGCCCAGGTGCGCAGCGTCCTCAGCCAGGCGGGCATCGCAGAACAGGGCGTGACCTTCACCGATGGAGCCTCACCGAGCATCCGCGTGCGGGTCGCCGATGACGACACCCAGCTCAAGGCGCGTGACGCCCTGCAAAAGGGTCTCAATCCCGATCAGTCGGATCCCGTCTATGTAGTGGCGTTGAACCGTTTCTCATCGAGCCCGGCGTGGCTTGCTGCCATTGGCGCCCGTCCCATGTATCTGGGCCTCGATCTGCGCGGCGGCGTTCACTTCCTGATGCAGGTCGACATGGCAGCGGCACTGAGCAAGCGTCTTGATTCCCTGTCGGGCGACGTACGCTCGGCTTTGCGCGAGAAGACCATTCGGACCAACGGGGTCCAGCGCGTTGCAGATACCGTGGTCATCAGCTTCAACGACCAGGATACGGCCAACAAGGCGCAGGCCGTCCTCACCGAGGTCGAACCCGATATCGACCTGCATCTAAGGCCCAATGGCAGCGGCTTCGACCTTGTCGCCTCCTTGAAACCGCAGGCGGCACAGACGATTCAGAGCAACGTCATCAAGCAGAACATGTCGACCCTGCACAACCGGGTCAATCAGCTTGGCACCTCAGAGCCCGTGATCCAGCAGCAAGGCGCCGATCGCATCGTCGTCGAGCTGCCCGGCGTACAAGATACCGCGCGCGCCAAGGACATCATCGGCCGCACCGCGACACTTGAAGCACGCCTGGTTGACGGTTCTCCCGAAGCGCAATCGGCCGTCGTCAGCGGTTCGGTGCCGTTTGGCGATGATCGTTTCACAGAACGCAGTGGCGTGCCCGACCTGGTCAAGAAGCAGGTGGTGTTCTCAGGCGACGATCTGACCGACGCGCAGGCCGCTTTCGACAGCCAGACACAAGAGCCGATCGTGATGTTGACGCTCGGTGCCAAGGGCGCGCGCACGGTGCGCGAGATCTCGCGCGCCAATATCGGCCAGCGCATGGCGCTGATCCTGTTCGAGAAGGGCAAGGGCGAAGTGATCACGGCGCCTGTGATTCGCGGTGAACTCGGTGCGCGCTTTCAGATCAGCGGCTCCATGAGCGTCAACGAGGCAGCCGATGAGGCACTGCTGCTGCGTGCCGGCTCGCTGGCAGCGCCCATGGACATCATCGAGGAACGTACAGTCGGGCCTTCGCTTGGCGCAGACAATATCCGCCGCGGCTTTTACTCCGTGGTGTACGGCTTTCTCGCCATCTCGGTGTTCATGATTCTCTACTACGTGCTGTTTGGCACGGTATCGGTGATCGCCCTGGCCTCCAATCTGCTTTTGCTGGTCGCGATCCTGTCGCTGTTGCAGGCGACGGTGACGCTGCCAGGCATCGCCGCAATTGCGCTCGCGCTCGGTATGGCGATCGATTCCAACGTGCTGATCAATGAACGGATTCGTGAAGAATTGCGCAACGGCAGCACGCCCCAGGCCGCCATTGCCGCCGGCTACGATCGTGCCTTTGGCACCATCCTCGATTCCAACATCACCACCCTGATCGCCGGTCTGTCGCTGCTGGCGTTCGGCTCGGGTCCGGTGCGCGGTTTTGCCATCGTTCACTGTATCGGCATCGTGACCTCGATTTTCTCGTCGGTATTCGTCTCGCGCGGCATCGTCAATCTGATTTATGGACGCCGTCGCAAGCTGACCTCCCTGGCCATCGGCCAGGTATGGAAGCCGGCATGACGCGCCGCGCCTTCGATGGTTTCTCAGGCGTCGTCGCCGCAGCCAGGAAGTAGATATGGAATTTTTCAGAATTCGCCGCGACATTCCGTTCATGCGCCATGCACTGGTGTTCAACATCATCTCGTTGATCACTTTTCTGGCTGCTGTGTTCTTTCTTTCCACGCGCGGTCTTAATTACAGCATCGAATTCACAGGTGGCGTGGTGGTCGAGGCCAGCTACGCCGATGCCGTCAATATCGAATCGGTGCGCGAAGCACTGCAAAAAGCGGGCGTGCGCGAGCCGCAGGTGCAAAACTTCGGCACCACGCGTGACGTGATGATGCGTCTGTCTCTCAAGGACATCGCAGCCGCCCCGTCCATCGAGGTCCCTGGCACCAAGACGCCCCAGCTCGATGCCAACAATCTACTCAACAATGTGCTGGTCACGGCCGGTCATTCGCCCCAGATCACGCGTGTCGACATGGTCGGTCCGCAGGTCGGCGAAGAACTCGCCAAGGACGGAGCGCTGGCGCTGCTGGTGGTGATCATCGGCATCATGATCTACCTGGCGTTTCGCTTCGAGTGGAAGTTTTCGGTCGCCGCCATCATTGCCAATCTGCATGACGTGGTCATCATTCTTGGCTTCTTTGCTTTCTTCCAGTGGGAATTCTCGCTGACCGTGCTGGCAGCGACGCTCGCCGTGCTGGGTTACTCGGTCAACGAATCGGTGGTGATTGCCGACCGGATCCGCGAGAACTTCAAGAAACTCAGGCGCGCCTCGGTCGACGAAGTGATCGACAATGCCATCACCAGCACCATGTCACGCACCATCATCACCCACGGCCTGACCGAGACAGTGGTGCTGTCGATGCTGTTCTTTGGCGGTCCGACGCTGCAGTATTTCGCGGTGGCGCTGACGATTGGCATCTTGTTCGGTATCTATTCATCGGTGCTCGTCATGGCGCCGATCACCCGCTGGCTGGGTGTCAAGCGTGACGATCTGATCAAGCCTGTAAAACGCGATTCGCTGGCCGCCAATTCGTAGATCACGGCAGCTGGGGACAAGACCCGGCCGGTACCCTGGCCGGGGTGCAAGGGAGACGGTCGCACTGTGAATCTCAACCAGCTGCGCTTTGTGCGCGAGACCGTCCGGCAGGACTTCAACCTGAGCCATGCGGCGCAGGCCCTGTTCACGTCGCAGCCGGGGGTCTCCAAAGCCATCATCGAGCTCGAAGACGAGCTCGGCATCCAGATCTTCGTGCGCCACGGCAAGCGCATCAAGTCACTGACCGAGCCTGGCAGGGCAGTCCTGCCCATCATCGAGAAGCTGCTGGCAGAGGCCGAGAACCTCAAGCGCGTCGGTGCCGAGTTCGCCACCGGCGACAGCGGTACGCTGGTGATCGCCACCACGCACACCCAGGCGCGCTATGCGCTGCCGCGCGTGGTCAGTCAGTTCACCCGCGAATATCCCAACGTGCGCCTGTCGCTG
>CAZZVZ010000078.1:4192-10559 GCA_964657655.1 Gammaproteobacteria bacterium
GCTGTGGATGGACGAGTACGGCGCCGATGCCGTGCGCCTGTCGCTGCTGCAGGGAGCGCCCCTGCAGCTGGCCGAGATGGTCCGACGCGGTGAGGCCGATCTTGCGATCGCCACTGAAACGATCGGAGAAGCCGAGGGGCTCATCAGTGTGCCCTGCTATCAGTGGTATCACGCGCTGGTCATGCCAGCCGAGCATCCGCTCATGAACCTGCTGGGGGTTCCTGCCGACATGAGCGGCGCCAAGCTCACGCTCGATGCCCTGGCGCGCTACCCGATCATCACCTATCACCGTGAATTTGCCGGTCGCTCGAGAATCGATGCCGCCTTCGCGCAGCGTCATCTGAGCCCCGATATCGTGCTCGAGGCGATCGACGCCGACGTCATCAAGACCTACGTCAAGGCTGGTCTTGGTATCGGCATCGTCGCTAGCATCGCGCTCGAAACCGAACCGGGCGATCCGCTCGTGAGCGTACCGGTCGGGCACCTGTTCGGCCAGAACGTGACCCATCTCGCGGTCAAGCGCGGCAGCGTGCTGCGCAGCTATGTGTACCGTTTCATCACGCTGTTTGCGCCTACGCTCGAGCGGCAAATGATCGAAAAGCTGTTCACCGCGAACGGCTCCGAATCGAGTTACCAGCTTTGAATTCGATCCACGGCGCCGACCTCCTGAAAATGTTCCTGTCGCTCCTGGCGCTGGTGAACCCGCTCGGTGCCGTTCCCTTCTTCATCAGCTTTACCACCACGCAGTCGGATCGCGAACGACATTCGATTGCCCGCGTGGCGTCACTTTCGGTGATGCTGGTGATCGGATTCACAGCGCTGATCGGCGAGCGCTTCATCGGCTTTTTCGGGATTTCGGTCGAGGCATTCCAGGTCGGTGGCGGCGTCATCATGCTGTTGATGGCGATCTCCATGATCAATGCCCAGGTCGGCGGCACCAAGCACACTGCAGAAGAGTCGATCGAGGCAGAAGCCAAGCAGAGCATCGCCGTTGTACCGCTTGCCATTCCACTTCTCACCGGGCCCGGCACCATCAGCACCGTGATCGTCTATTCCGACCGGGTCCACGTGTGGTGGCAGATCCTGGCACTCATGGCGTGTGGTGTGCTGATCGGATTGTTGACCTACCTTGCCTTGATGCTGGCCGACCCGATCAGCCGCGTGCTGGGCCGCACCGGCATCAATATCGCCACCCGGCTGATGGGTCTCCTGCTGGCCGCGCTGGCCGTGGAATTCATCGTAGGCGGCCTGGTCGACATGATCCCGGCCCTCAGGCACGCAGCTTAGGCGTCGGGGAAACCTGCATTGACAAGCGCCGTGGCCGCAGCAACAGTGCGGCATGAATTCTAATCGTCGCGAATTTATCGCCCGCGGCGCTGCCTTTGCAGCATTGCCGCTGGCCAACAGTGCCAGGGCGGCGGCGCCCATCGTCATCAAGTTCAGTCACGTGGTGGCAAGTGATACTCCAAAGGGCCAGGGCGCCGAGCGCTTCAAGAGTGTGCTTGAGGCCAGAAGCGCCGGCCGCATCAAGGTTGAGGTTTATCCCAACAGCACGCTTTTCAAGGACAAGGAAGAACTCGAGGCCCTGCAGCTCGGTGCGGTGCAAATGCTCGCTCCGTCACTGTCTAAATTCGGGCCGCTCGGTGCACGCCAGTTCGAGCTGTTTGACCTGCCCTACCTGTTCGCCGACGAAGCTGCCTTTCATCGCGTGGTCGACGGGCCGGTCGGCAAGCAGTTGTTCGATCTGCTCGGCGCGCGTGGCATCCAGGGGCTGGCTTTCTGGAGCGCCGGCTTTCATGTCTACTCGGCCAACCGGCCGCTCAGCTTGCCTGCCGATCTGCGCGGTCTGAAGATGCGCATTCCGTCATCCAAGGTGCTCGAAGCCAACCTGCGCGCCCTGGGCGCGCTGCCGCAGGTACTCGCGTTTTCTGATGTCTACCAGGCCCTGCAGTCAGGCGTGGTCGACGGTACCGAAAACATTCCATCGAGCTACACGTCGCAAAAGTGGTTCGAGGTGCAGAAGTACATCGCCGTCACCAACCATACCCACACTGGCTACGCGGCCATCATGAACAAGGCTTTCTGGGACAATCTGAGTCCCGATCTGAAGCCGCTGGTGGTCGCGGCCATGGCGGACGCGACGGCGCATGAGGAGGAGCTGGTCGCGAAGGAGAATCAGGACGCGCTGGCGATGATGCAGGCTTCGGGCAAGACCCAGGTCAAGATGCTCAGTGCAGATGAGAAAGCGCGCTGGAAAAGCGCACTTGCGCCGGTCGTCAACGAAGTGGCCTCGCGCATTGGAGAGGATTATGTCAAGGCTGCGAAGGCTGCAGCCGATTCGCCTGCCGCCTGAGCGCGGCCGGTCCGATTTTTGGAGGAGATGAACGTGAAAAAAATAATCGCCCTGCTCGGTATGGCAGCAGCCATGGTGTGCCTGGATGTGTCGGCCCAGACGCCGCCCATCATCATCAAGTTTAGCCACGTGGTGGCGGTCGACACGCCCAAGGGCAAGGCCGCCGAGCGCTTCAAGCAGCTTGCCGAGGAACGCACCAACGGTCGCGTCAAGGTCGAGGTCTATCCCAACAGCACGCTCTACAAGGACAAGGAAGAACTCGAGGCACTGCAGCTTGGCGCGGTACAGATGCTGGCGCCATCGCTTGCCAAGTTCGGACCTCTTGGAGTCAAGGAATTCGAAGTGTTCGACCTGCCCTATATTTTCCCGGACAAGGCTGTGCTGCAGCGCGTCGAGGACGGGCCCGTTGGCGCCAGCCTGTTCGCCAAGCTCGAGGGCAAGGGCTTCAAGGGACTGGCGTACTGGGATAACGGCTTCAAGGTGATGAGTGCCAACAAGCCGCTGCACACGCCAGCTGACTTCCGCGGACTCAAGATGCGTATCCAGTCGTCCAAGGTGCTTGACGCACAGTTCCGTGCGCTCGGCGCCAATCCGCAGGTGATGGCATTTTCCGATGTCTACCAGGCGCTCCAGACGGGTGTCGTCGACGGCACCGAGAACCCGCCGTCCAATCTCTACACCCAGCGCATGAACGAAGTGCAGAAGTATGTGACGGTCTCGAACCACGGCTATCTCGGCTATGCCGTGATCGTCAACAAGAAGTTCTGGGACGGTCTGCCGCCTGATATCCGCACCACGCTAGAAGGTGCGATGAAGGACGCAACGCGCTATGGCAATGCGATTGCCCAGACCGAGAACGACGACGCGCTCGCCAAGGTCAAGGCGACCGGCAAGACCGAGGTCTACTATCTGAACGACGCCGAGAAGGCGCAGTGGCGCGCGGCGCTGCTGCCGGTGCAAAAGGAGATGGCACCGCGTATCGGTCAGGATCTGATCGACTCGATCCACAAGGAGTCCGAAGCGCTCGGCTACAAGTAGTCCTGATGCTGCGACTCTTCAACCGCATCCTCGACCGGCTCGAGGAATGCATCATCGGTTTTCTGATCGCCGCCGCCACGCTGATTATCTTCGTCGCGGTGGTGCATCGCTTCGCCTCGGGCGTGCCGGCGTTGCAGACCTACACCCAGAAGATCGACATGAGCTGGGCGCAGGAACTGTGCATCTTCATGTTCGTGTGGATGGCCAAGTTCGGAGCCGCCTATGGTGTCCGCGCCGGCACGCACGTCGGCGTGGACGTGCTGGTCAACCGGCTCGGACCTGGCAAGCGACGCGTCCTGATTACCATCGGCCTTCTGGGCGGCGTGATCTTCACCGGCATCATCGGCACGCTCGGCTCGCGCTTCGTCTGGGAGATCGCACATACCGATCAGACTTCCGAAGACATGGAAGTGCCGATGTGGCTTGTGTACCTGTGCATTCCGCTCGGTTCATACCTGATGTGCTATCGCTTCTTGCAGGTCGTCGTCTCCTTCATTCGAACCGGCGAGCTGCCGCACAAGGATCACGGCCACGTGGATGGGCTCGATGAGGTGGAACTCGATCTGCAACAGGTCGCTGTGGCCGCGTCGCTGGAACCGAAGGACGCCCCACGATGAACGCTGCATTCATCTTCATTCTTCTGATCCTCCTGATGCTGACCGGCATGCCGGTCTCGATCTCGCTCGGTCTTACGGTGCTGACCTTTCTGTTCACCATGACCACGGTGCCGATCGAAAGCGTGGCACTGAAGCTTTTCACCGGCATCGAGAACTTCAGCATCATGGCGATCCCGTTCTTCATTCTGGCGGGCAATTTCCTGACGCAGGGCGGTGTGGCCAAGCGCATGATCAACTTTACCGTGACGCTGGTCGGTCATCTGTATGGCGGTCTGGCGCTGGCCGGTGTGCTGGCATGCGCACTGTTCGCAGCGATCTCGGGATCATCGGTTGCAACCGTGGTCGCAATCGGCTCGATCGTGATGCCGGCCATGGTCAAGGCAGGCTTTCCGAAGCGTTTTGGTGCTGGCGTCATCACCACCTCGGGTGCGCTCGGCATCCTGGTTCCGCCCTCGATCGTGATGGTGCTGTATGCAGTCTCGACCAATAATTCGGTGAGCGACATGTTTATCGCCGGGATCGTGCCGGGCATTGTCCTGGCGTTGATGCTGGGCGTGACCACCTGGTGGATTGCACGCAAGAACAATTATCCCCGTGTGGTGCTGTTTGAAGGCCGCAGCTTTGCCCAGCAAAGCGGTGGCGCGCTGCTGGGCCTGCTGGCCAGCATCGCAGCCACGGTGTTGGTCCCTGTTCCCTTCATCTACCTGCTGCACAAGGCGACCGGCAGCCTGTTCATCGGCGTGGTGGTGTCGTTCATGGTGTGGCTGCCAGTCGTCTACCAGATCGCCAAACGCCACAACTTCGGGTTGCGCTACGAAGCGCTGACGGTGTGGCAGTCCTATTGGGCCAGTCTATGGGGGCTGCTGCTCATCTTCCTCGTCATCGGCGGCATTTATTCGGGCGTATTCACGCCCACCGAGGCGGCGGCCACCGCAGCGGTGTACGCCTTCGTCGTCGTGGTGTTCGTCTACAAGGATCTGCCGTTCAGGAAGATCCCCAAGGTGCTGCTCGACTCGGCATCGCTGAGCGCCATGCTGCTCTACATCATCACCAACGCGGTGCTGTTCTCGTTTCTCATGACCAGCGAGAACATTCCGCAAGCCATGGCGGACTGGCTCACCAGCATGGGTCTGGGACAGATCGCTTTTCTGGCCGTGGTCAATATTCTGCTGCTGGTCGCAGGCAATGTGATGGAGCCTTCCTCGATCGTGCTGGTGCTGGCCCCCATTCTCTACCCGGTGGCGAGCAAGCTCGGCATCAATCCCATCCACTTCGGCGTTCTGATGATGGTGAACATGGAGGTCGGCCTGTGCCACCCGCCGGTCGGTTTGAATCTCTATGTCGGCTCGGGTATCGCCAAGATGGGCATTTCGGAGCTGACCGTGGCGGTGGTGCCGTGGCTGCTCACCATGCTGGCCTTCCTGATGCTCGTGACCTACTGGCCCATGCTGTCCTTGTGGCTGCCCAACCTGGTGCGCTAGGCGCTGCTGGTCGCGGCCGCCGGCCGGCTTAGGACGTTGAGCTTGAGCCAGCGCGCGACCGCACGCTGCGCCTCCTGGTCGAGGTGCAAGCCCAGCTTGCTGCGACGCCAGAGCACATCTTCAGCGGTGCTGGCCCATTCTTCCTTGACGAGGTAGGTCAGCTCGGCGCTGTAGACCCCGGGCGCCACCTGTTCGCCCAGGTCCGCCAGCGACGTGGCGTGACCTGCGAAGCGCAGCACCCGGTTGCCGTAGGCGCGCACGTAGCGTCGCGCCAGCGCCTCGGGCAGCCACGGCCTGGAACTGCGAAACGACGCGACATAGGCGTTAAAGCCAAGGCCGTTGAAGTCGCCGCCAGGCAGCGCAGTCGATCCGGTCCAGTGGCGCCGCGTGGCGGCATCGGCGCCGAGCGCAGGGAGCAGCAGATCCATCGCTTCCTCGGCGAGCTTTCGAAAAGTGGTGATCTTGCCGCCGAACACAGATACCAGCGGCGCGCCGTCGGTATTGAGTTCGAGCCAGTAGTCGCGTGTCACCGCAGCCGCTTCGGACCGGTCATCGTGCAACAGCGGCCGCACCCCCGAATAGCTTCTGACGATGTCGCTCGGGCTGATCTGCTTCTTGAAGTAGCGATTGGCCATTTCACACAGATAGGTCACTTCATCTTCGTCGATCACCACCCGGGCACGATCACCGTGGTAGTCGATGTCGGTGGTGCCGATCAGGGTGAACTGCTCCTCATAAGGGATGGCGAACATGATACGGCGGTCGGGATTCTGCACGATGTAGGCATAGGGATGATCGAACAGCCGCGGTACCACGATGTGACTGCCCTTCACCAGCCGGATGGTGTGGCTCGACTGTGCCGCGAGAGTGTCTTTCAG
>CAZZVZ010000079.1:0-10404 GCA_964657655.1 Gammaproteobacteria bacterium
ACACTGCAAAGGTGTAGTCGCTGTAGAGCGAGGCGCGCCTGCCGTGACCGCGTTGCGCATAGATCAGCACTGCATCGACCGTCAGCGGCTCGATCTTCCATTTCCACCAGAGACCGACATCCTTGGTGCGACCGACGCCATAGCGTGAATCGCGGCGTTTCAGCATGAAGCCTTCGACTCCACGTTCGCGCGACTCGCCACGCAGGATTTCCAGTTCGTCCCAGCTGTTGGTCGACACGAGCGGCGCCAGCAGCAAACGCTCGCTGGCAACGCCGCCGACCAGTGCCTCAAGGCGCGCGCGACGCTCGCTTAACGGCTCGCTGCGCCGGTCGATGCCATCACTTTCCAGCAGATCGTAGGCAAGCAGGATCACGCCCGCATCGCGCAACAGTTTGGCGCTCACGTTCTTGCGGCCGATGCGCGTTTGCAGCAGCGCGAATGGCGCTGGCCGGTCCTGCTGCCACACCAGGATCTCGCCATCGATCACGCTGCCGGCTGGAAGGCGGTCCTTCAGGGCGTGCAATTCCGGGAAGCGCTCGGTCACCAGATCTTCGCCGCGCGACCAGATCCACAAGTCTTCGCCCCGTCGCACCAGCTGCGCTCGGATGCCGTCGTACTTCCATTCAATCTGCCACAGTGCCGGATCGCCCAGGTTGCCCTCGAATGTCTCGAGCGGTGCCTGCAATGCATGCGCCAGGAAAAAGGGATAGGGCTGACCACTGCTGCGCTGCGGCGAATTGGCCTGTGACAAAGAAGCAGCACTGCTGTCGATCAGGGCGAGGTAGGCATGCGCGTTGGGCCGATGCCTGGGATCGGTGTATCCCATCATGCGCTCGGCCACCAGCTTGGCATCGAGCTGCGCCACCGAGGCAAGCGCACGCGTCACGAGAAGGCGCGACACCCCCACCCGGAACCCGCCGCCGATCAATTTGGTCAGCAGAAAACGGCCAGCCGTGTCGAGTTGATCCCAGTAGCCGATCAGCGCTTGCGATGCATCGGCCGGCGTCATCGCTCTGAGCGGCAGGACGCGCTGCTCGATCCAGTCGGCCAGACCCAGTTCACTGGTGGCGCGCGGCGGTGGAAGCACCAAGGAGATCGTCTCGGCCAGGTCACCCACGGCCAGGTAGCACTCGTCGAACAGCCACGGTGCCAGGCCGGATTGCTGCACCGCCGACTCCCTCAGCACCTTGGTTGCGACCGCCTGGCGCGGCCGGCCGCCTGCAAGAAAATAGGCCGCCCAGGCCGCATCGCGCGCTGCCGCGCGCCTGAAATAGCCTGTCAGCGCCTCGAGCTTGGCGTGCGTTCCGGTCGAGGCATCGAGTTCTGCGTAGAGGGCAGCGAAGGCTTGCATCACGGCAATGCTAGCAATTGTCCGCCCTGACCGCCGCCTGGGAGGTGGTGTTTGACGCTTTCCGATGGTAGCTGAGGTCCATGCCGCTATTTTCCCGCCGGGCTCCCCTGCCCTACGTGCGTCGCGACCTGCCTGCTCGAACCATCGAACGCGGCCTGGGTGTGATCGCGCTGTTCGCAGCGCTGCTCCTGGTGGCGAGCGCTCTGCTGGTGCGTTACATCGCCAACCAGACCAGCGAGAGCAGTCACGACGCGGCGCGCTCCTACCAGATCAAGCTCGAGCTCGAGACCCTCGCGACTGCGCTGGCGCGCGGCGAGGCCGGCACGCGCGCCTATATCTCGACCGGACGCAGCAATTCGCTCGAAAATTATGAGATCGGCCGCGTCGAGTCGCGCCTCAGCATTGCGGCGTTGAGGCCGCTGACGTCGACCATTCAGTTCCAGTCGAGCGACATTACCCAACTCGAACAGCTGGTGCAGGAGCGCTTCGAGGCGCTCGCCAAGAGCAACAGCACGCGGGAGGATTTGGGCTCCGAGCCGGCGCGCCAGGTCCTCGACAGCGACGCGCAGCGTGGCCTGTCGACGCGCATTACCACGCTCATCAACAGCATGCAGGAGCGCGAACAGAAAAACCTCGAAGTCAGCCTTGCGCGCCAGTCCCGCTACAACGACGAGGCACTGACGGCCATGGTCTCGACCATGTTGCTGCTGGCGGTCATCGCCTTCGCGTTCTGGGGCACGCTCAAGCGCGAGTTCGTGATGCGCAGAAGACTGGAGCAGCGCCTGTCGGATACGGTGGTCGAGGACGAACTGACCGGCGCCATCAACCGCGCCGCGTTCGAGCGCCTGCTCGATCAGGAGTGGGCCTTCAGGCTGAGATATGCGACACCGCTTTCAATGCTGTTGATAGAGATCGACAACATGGGTGCAGTCAACGCCCAGTTCGGTCTTGATAATGGCGACCTTCTGCTGCGCGACGTGTCGCGCCGCATGCGCGCAAGACTGAGGACCACCGAACGCCTGGCGCGCTACGGCGGCCAGCAGTTCAGCCTCCTGGTGCCGCAATCGCTCACCGAGGCGGCGCGCCTGGCTCGCCAACTGGCCGAGCTGATCATGTCAGCGCCCTATCCGGTTCTCAACGGCAACGGCGAGACGCAAGGCGCCATCGAAGTGGAACTGAGCATTGGCGTGGCCGACGCGAGCGATGTCGAAAGCCCGCTGCAACTGGTGCTCGGTGCGGGTGAAGCGCTCTACTCAGCCAAGCAGAGCGACGAAGCAGTACGCGTCGAGATTTATCAGGTCGGCATGCGCGAAGCCGCCAAGGTGCCAGCCCCCGCGCCCAAGCTCGCACCCAGAAAGCCGCGCGAGAAGATCTGATTCAAGCGCCTGTTGAAAGCGCGGGCAGTTGTGGCGGCTCGGTGCTGGTCGCTGCTTCGACTTCATCTTCCTCATCGCCGTACTCGGTCTGAAACGCCTGCGCGTCGATGCCATCATCGCGCAGTGCGCGCACCAGCGTGGCCACCTGACCGTGCGTGACGATCACGCGTTGGGCACCGGTCGCCGCGATGGCGCTGCGCAGTCCCGGCCAGTCGGCGTGATCCGACACCACGAAGCCGCGATCCACAGCACGTCGACGGCGCGCACCGCGCAATTGCATCCAGCCTGAGGCAAAGGCATCACCGTAGTCACCAAAGCGTTTCAGCCAGGGGCTCTGCGCGGCAGACGGTGGTGCCACCACCAGCGCACGCGACAACTGATTGGCGGCCATGTCACTGACCAGGTGCGTGTCGGGCAAGGGCACGCCCGAGGCACGATACGCGGCGTTCAAGCTCTGGACTGCACCGTGGCAGATGATCGGACCGATGCTGGCATCAAGCGCCGCCAGCAGGCGCTGCGCCTTGCCGAAGGCATAGCAGAACAGCACGCTGGCACGACCGGCATCGGCGTTGGCACTCCACCAATTATTAATCTCGGCAATCAGCAGCGACTGCGGCTGCCAGCGGTAGATCGGCAAACCGAAGGTTGATTCGCTGATGAAGACATCGCACCTGACCGGCTCGAACGGCGCGCAGGTGGCATCGCGATCGATGGCCGGACCTTCCATGCCGGCGGTCTTGTAGTCACCCGAGGCAACCCAGGTGCTGCCATCACACTCGATCCTGACCTGCGCCGAGCCGAGCACATGGCCGGCCGGGAACAGGGTCACCCGCACATCGCCGATGGCAAGCGGCGCTTGGTAATCGAGCGTCTCGAGCGCAATGTCGCCAAGACGTGCCTTAAGCACCGTGGCACCCGGGCTTGCCGCGAGATAGCTGGTATGACCGACACGCGCGTGATCCGCGTGCGCATGGGTGATGACAGCACGCTGGACTGGACGCCACGGGTCGATGTAGAAATCACCGCGCGGGCAGTAAAGACCTTCCCGCCGCAACACCACCAGGTCTGCGCCTGCGTCAGCCATGGCTAGACGAACAACAGGTCAGCGACGATTGGGGCGTGGTCGGAAAGGCGGCGCCAGCCCTCGCCCGCCATCACCACGGCCTCGCGTACTGCGAAGCCGCGCAGATAGACGCGATCGAGCCTGAACATCGGGAACACGGCCGGGTAGGTGCGTGCCGGCGCGGGCGCCGCGGGGCGACGGCGCATGGCCAGCAGGTCGCGCACACCGGCACGCAGACCGGTGCCATCGACAGGCATGGTGCGTTCGGCCCCGGCATGCATCTCGAAGGCTTCGGTCACGCCAAGCCCCTCGGACAACTGTGCACCCAGACGATTGCGCCAGTCGTTGAAGTCACCGGCGATGATGAGCGGCGCATCGTCGGGAACTGTATTCCTGATGCGTGCGATCAGCGCTTCGGCCTGGCGCCTGCGGCTGTCCTCGAACAGGCCGAAGTGGGCACACAGACAGTGGACGGTGCGCTCGCCAACCTGCAACTGGCAGTGCAGCAGGCCACGAGACTCGAAACGATGGTCGGAGACATCGAGATTTTCAGAGCCGATCAGCGCGTAGCGCGATAGCAAAGCGTTGCCGTGGTGGCCATCGGCGCGTTCGGCGTTGCGGCCGTACACGGCGTGCTGCCACACCGAAGACGCCAGAAAGTCGTGCTGCGCTGCGTCCGGCCAGTTCTTGAAGCGCTGCGCGTGCTTGTCGCTCTTGCCCTGGACTTCCTGCAGGAACACGACATCGGCATCGAGCTGGTGCAATGACTCGCGCAGCGCATGAATGCGGCTGCGCCAGGCCAGTGCCGAGACGCCCTTGTGGATGTTGTAGGTGGCAATGCGCAGCGCGCGCGGATCAGCCGGCTGCGCTGGCAGGGTCAGCGAGCGTCGCGCGACAGCCGCCGGGGCAGTTGCAGGATCGCTTCTGAGTTGCTTGGAGAAAAGCATCGTTGTGCAGCCTCACGGTATTCCAGCCAGGCACTTTGGGTATGCTCGCGCGCCGACAAACGTACCGGCTCCGGGCGCTCTAGCATCAAACCGAACCAATGCTCGGTGTTCTGCGTCACGCCCGGTGCATAGCGGTGGCGCCACTGCGGGTAGATCTGGTACTCGATTGCATGGTTCCAGTCGCTCAGCACGTGCTGCCCTGCCACCAGACCGGTCTCCTCAAGCACTTCTCGTGCCGCAGTATCGCGAAATGGCTCATCGACGCTATCGCGGCTGCCGGTCACCGACTGCCAGAACCCCGGCCGGTCAGCGCGCTCGAGAACAAGCACCTGCAGGTCGACGGTGTACACCACCACCAGCACCGATTGCGGAATCTTGTAGGCGGCCTGTTGCATCGCCAACCAGTCTACCCGGCTTCACCGGCCACGCCGCAGGCGGCGTTGCGGCTCGGCACGCAAAGGGTTGTCACACCACCGGACGGGCTTCCTGAGCCCTGAGCCGGATATGCAGTTCGCGCAGCTGCCGCTCGTCGACGGCACTGGGCGCCTGGGTCAGAAGATCCTGGGCCCGCTGCGTCTTGGGGAAAGCGATCACGTCGCGAATCGATTCGGCCCCGGTCATCATGGTGACGATGCGGTCCAGTCCAAATGCAATGCCACCGTGCGGCGGCGCGCCATACTGCAACGCGTCGAGCAGGAAGCCGAACTTCGAACGCGCCTCTTCAGCATCGATCTTGAGCGCGCGGAACACCTTGCTCTGCACTTCCTCGCGATGGATCCGCACCGAGCCGCCACCGATTTCCCAGCCGTTGAGCACCATGTCGTAAGCCTTGGCGAGACAGCGCGCCGGATCGCTCTCGAGCCAGTCCTCGTGACCATCCTTGGGGCTGGTAAAGGGATGATGGGCGGCGCTGTAGCGCTGCTCGGCCTCGTCATATTCGAACATCGGAAAGTCGATCACCCAAAGCGGGTGCCAGCCGCTCTTGAGCAAACCGAGCTTCTTGCCGTATTCGGAATGGCCGATCTTGACGCGCAAGGCGCCGATCGCGTCGTTGACCACCTTGGCCTTGTCGGCACCAAAGAAGATCAGGTCGCCGCTTTGGGCACCGGTTTGTTCGAGCAGCGCCTTGAGCGCTTCGTCGTTGATGTTCTTGACGATTGGCGACTGCAATCCCTCGCGACCCTTGGCTGCGTCGTTGACCTTGATGTAAGCCAGCCCCTTGGCACCGTAGATGCCAACGAACTGGGTATAGCCATCGATCTCCGAACGCGTCATGTCACCGCCTTGCGGAATGCGCAGCGCCACCACGCGACCGCCTTCCATGTTGGCTGCCTGCGCGAACACCTTGAAGTCGACTGTTTTCATGACCTCGGTCATGTCGGTGAATTCGAGCTTGACACGCATGTCGGGCTTGTCCGATCCGAAACGCGCCATGGCTTCGCCATAGGTCATGGTGGGAAACTCGGGCAGGTCAGCGTCGATGGTGGTCTTGAACACGTGCCGGATCATGTGCTCGAACATGGCGCGGATCTCGACTTCGTTCAGAAACGAGGTCTCGCAATCGATCTGGGTGAACTCGGGTTGCCGGTCTGCGCGCAGATCTTCATCGCGAAAACATTTGGTGATCTGGTAGTAGCGGTCAAAGCCCGCCACCATCAGCAGCTGCTTGAACAGCTGCGGCGACTGCGGCAGCGCGAAGAACATGCCGGCGTTGACGCGCGAGGGCACCAGATAGTCGCGCGCGCCCTCCGGTGTCGACTTGGTCAGCATCGGCGTTTCGATGTCGATGAAGCCACGCTCGTCAAGGAACTTGCGTGCCTCGATCGATACGCGGTAACGCAGCATCAGGTTCTTTTGCATCTGCGGACGACGCAGATCAAGCACCCGGTGCGTCAGTCGCGTGGTCTCCGACAGGTTGTCGTCGTCGAGCTGAAAGGGTGGCGTGACCGATGGGTTGAGGATCTCGATCTCATGGCACAGCACTTCGATTTCACCGCTGCGAATGCCGCTGTTGACCGTGCCGTCGGGACGGCGCCGCACCACGCCCGTAATGCGCACGCAGAATTCGTTGCGCAGGCTCTCGGCCACGCCAAACATCTCGGCGCGATCTGGATCGCACACCACCTGGACCAGGCCCTCCCGATCGCGCAGGTCGATGAAAATGACACCGCCGTGATCACGGCGTCGATGCACCCATCCGCAAAGCGATACCGTCTGTGTCAGTAATTCCGCGGTCACCAGACCGCAATAATGCGTGCGCATGTTTAACTCCTCGATTCTCGTTTTTGTGCCGCGCGCCTCTAGCGCTGCGGCGGGCAATTGCTTGGGGCGCTTTCGTCCGGACTGCGCGGCGGCCTACCGCTCAGTCCTAGCGATTTCGTGACTGGACGAGACATGCGGGCGTGCCTGCAGCAGGCCCGAAGAATGAAGACAGAATGAAGGATGGCATGACGATGCTCATGAGTTGACGTTAGCATGGGCTTCAGCGCTCGGTCAACGCGCGACGGCTGCCGGGCCGCGCAACACGACTGGTCGAATGGCCGGCGTCGCGACGCCCATCGACACCACGAATTTCAGGGCCTCTTCGACTGAAATGTCGAGCTCCACCCATTCTGCTGGCGCCACCATGATGATGTAGCCCGACGTCGGATTCGGCGCCGTCGGCACATACACGGTCTGGGCCTCGCTGCCGATGACGCGCGAGATCGCCTCGCCAGGGTTGCCCACCACAAAGCCCACGGTCCAGGTGCCTTCGCGCGGGAACTGCACCAGCACGGCCTTGCGAAACGCCTGGCCCGAAGGCGAAAACAGCGTATCTGAGACCTGCTTGACGCTGCTGTAGATCGAGTTCACCACCGGAATGCGGCGCAGCAGGGCTTCCCACCAGAGCAACAGCCGGCGCCCGACAAAATTGGCCGTCAGAACACCCACCGTCAGCACCACCAGCAGGCTCAGGATGACGCCGCCCAGCCAGGGCACGTTGAAGGGGAATTCCGCCTGCATCGAGGCGGGCAACAGCAGCAAGCTGTTGTCCATCCATGAAACCAGGATGTTCAGTACCCACAGCGTGATGCCAAGCGGCACCAGCACCAACAAGCCCGTCGCGAAGTACTTTCTTAAACTCTGCATGGCGCTAACTGGATCCACCCGAGGTGTTGCTGCCCCCTGCCGACCCCGAGGAACTGCCCGACGAATTGCCGGAAGAAGAGCCGCCCGTGGAGTTTCCCGAAGATCCGCTCGTCGCCGAGCCCGACGAGCTGGCAGATGCAGGCGCCGGCGAACTGGACGCGCCCGTGCTTTCCTTGCCACCTGCGGCTGCCGCCTTCTCAGATGACGCCGGCTTGGCGCCGTCGGAGGCAGCCGCAGCGCCGCTCGCATCTGCGGCTTTGTCGCTCTTGGCGGACGCGTTCGCCGCGTCTGGCTTGGCCTTGGCCCCGCCGTCCCGGAAATCGGTCACGTACCAGCCCGAGCCCTTGAGCTGGAAACCGGCTGCGGTTACCTGCTTCTTGAAGGTCGGCTGCCCGCATTCCGGGCATACCGTCAGGGGTGCATCGGACAGCTTTTGCAGCGCATCCTTCTGGAATCCACAGGATTCGCAGCGGTAAGCGTAAATCGGCACTGGATCCTCCGTTTTGCTGCCGTGCGCTGCCAACGCGCGGCATGGTCTAAAGGGGGGTGAAACGGCATCCTGCGAACTAGGAAAAGCCTTTGATTTTAACCCTTTTTCTCAGAAAAAGCCGTCTTCGGGTGGGTGCCACGCCGGCGGCGGCCATCGAGTAACATCTGCGCTGCGCCACAGCAATGAAATTGCGGGCGCTGGCAACTCGTTCATTATCGATCGGATCCCAACCATGAAACTTCATTCGCTGGCCCTGCTCGGCCTCCTGGTCCTGCCCCTGGCGCACGCCCAGGATGCGACCGGCCACTACATCGCGCCGCAGATTTCCCACGCCGATTACGGCGACTTGAAGATCGTCATGCCGCTGTCCACAGCAGACGAGGCGACCTGGCAAGCGCGCATGGGCCATGCGGGCAATGCGGTGGCGAGCGCGAGCCAGTGGAACGGCCACGCGCACGTGGTGATGGTGCTGTATGGTCCCGCGATCCAGCTCATGACCCATCACAATGACGAGCTGGCCGGCAGAGTCGACAAGCTGCGCGCCATGGGCGTGGTGTTCAAGGTCTGCAACAATTCGCTCAAGGGCTTTGACGTCGACTGGCACACGCTCAACAACGTGGCGGAGACCGACATCGTTCCGGCCGGCATTCTTGAAGTCCCCTACCTGGAAAAAGAGGGCTATTTCCTCGCCTCGGAGTAACACGCAACAGATGGTTTCTGGTCGCAGCAAGCACGCCATTCCCACCCACAAACACAGCGTCCTGGTGTTGCAGGGCGGAGGGGCACTGGGTGCTTATCAGGCAGGCGTGTATCAGGCCCTGACCAATACAGCTTACGAACCCAACTGGGTCGCAGGAGTCTCGATTGGCGCGATCAACGCGGCGCTGATCGCAGGCAATCCGCCCGAGCGGCGCGTGGCACGGCTGCGCGAATTCTGGGAACGTGTCTCCTCGGGCATGAGCTACCTGGCGCCCAGTTTTGAAGAACATCGTGCCGCCTTCAACCAGTTCTCGGCGCTTTATTCGGCGACCATGGGTGTGCCTGGCTTCTACGGTCCGCGCGCGCCACAGTTCTGGAGCCTGACCGGCACCGACACACGCACCTCGATCTATGACACCGCGCCACTTCGCGAGACGCTGCTCAGTCTGATCGACTTCGATCTGATCAACAGCAAGAAAGTGCGTCTTTCGGTCGGCGCAGTATCAGTCACCACCGGCAACTCGGTCTACTTCGACAACCAGACGCACACCATCGGCCCGGAACACGTGATGGCCAGTGGCGCATTACCACCGGCCTTCCCCGCCGTCGAGATCGACGATCAGTTCTACTGGGATGGCGGCATCGTTTCCAACACGCCGTTGCAGTACGTCCTCGATGCGCGGGGAGCGGCGGATCTGCTGGTGCTGTCGGTTGATCTGTTCTCGGCGCGCGGTGAGCTGCCGACCACGCTTGCCGATGTGATGGCGCGACAAAAAGATATCCAGTACTCAAGCCGCACCCGCTACAACACCGATATGGCAGCCAAGGTCCAGAACACGCGTCAGGCTGCGCGCGATCTGTTGATGGCGCTACCGGCCAAGATCAAATCCGATCCCGGCATCATCGAACTGCAGCGTCTGCTGATCACGCCGCCGGTCGACATCGTGCACCTGATCTATCGCCAGCGCGCCTACGAACACGAATCGAAAGACTACGAGTTCTCGCGCGCCTCGGTACTCGAGCACTGGCAGGCGGGACAACACGACATGCAAGACTCAATGGCCCACCCCGAGTGGCTCTCGCGCTCGGGCCTCGACGACGGCGTCGCCATGTACGATCTGGCACGCCCGGATAACAACTGACACGCAATCAAGCGATCGAATCAGGAGAAAAACATGCAACTCAAAGGAAAAGTCGCCTACGTGACCGGCGCGGCCAGCGGCCTTGGTAAGGCAATTGCCGAGCTCTACGCAAAAGAAGGCGCGGCCGTTGCCATTGCCGACATGAACCTGGAGGCGGCCAAGGCGGTGGCGGCATCAATCGAGTCTGCGGGTGGCAAGGCCATCGGC